>JAGRHX010000950.1 GCA_020444775.1 Gammaproteobacteria bacterium | reverse complement strand
TTAAGCAGCCGCAGCCCGCCATCAAGCTCCTCTACTTCGTGGCCAGATTCAACGAGGTCGACAGCTAATGCGCTAAGCAGGCGTTGCTCATCCTCAAACGTGATTGTCGGAACATCCCCGTGGATAACGTGCCGGATGAAGGCTGCAGCAAGCCTTCGGTTAAGATATGGATGGTCCCATTTGTTCTTATAGCTCCGCAGACACTCATAGCAGGAATGGGTGCACTTGCAGGACTCAAGGCGTTCAAGGGCCTGCTCGAATAGCCGTTGAGCGTCGTTCGCGGCGGCGCGCACGAAGCCTGCTCCGCCAGGCGTGAGATCATAAAGGTAGACTTCGACTTGGTTGCCGGTCCGGCCTCCGCTCGTCATGGCGACCCGGTACTCGGCGCCGATGTCAGACTCTTCGACGTCCTGGAGCTTTGCGACCGCCGCAGCAAGCGCTTCCGCCACGGTGGTCAAGACGATTTGCGCGACTGTCGAACCTGGTGGAAGGGAGACTGACCCGCTTAGTTGGAACCTGATAAGGGCAATGTCCGTGATGAACTCGTTTCCGAGTACTACGACCGCAGGCCTTCCGCTACAACTCGCGCCGTGAGGATGATGGTCTGGGTTCGGCCGCGGATGCCCCCCCCCTTGAAAGCGCCCCGCTACCCATCCATTGGGTTCGGCTCTCCCGCATTGAGGACAGTAAAGGAAGCCTGGCCGCATCGGGTCCTGTGATCCGGTGTTGGTAAGGACGAGGCGCTGCTTGGCTGTCCAGATCTCGTAGCCGGCTCCGTTTGACGAGATCTCCGTTGCCTCTGGCGGCCCCACGTCCGTAAACGGAGCGCTGAGCTTCGCGCGGGTCGGGCGGGTCGGGGTTGGGCTGTCCTCAAGGGGCAACTCGGCAGGGAGATCGACAGGATGCGCAAAGCCCGGTGGACGGAGCCACCGTGTGCCGACGCCGAGAGAGCCTGAAGTACCGCAGGCGGGACAGTCGAGGACCTGCCCTACGTAGTGTTCGTCACTACGTTGCTCGACACGTGCATAGCCGCACCGGTCACACTCAAAGTAGACCTTCATCGCGAACCATGCCTGCCAGCAGTCTCGTCGGTTGAATGGCGTCCATATGGCGAAGGAGTAGTGGCGCTCACCATTTACCCACACTTCGCGTCCCGGCGCGTAACCAGACAGCGCCTGGTTGAGCCCCAGTTGGGGGGAGTACTTCAAGACGGCCTTTCGTTCAGTGCTAGCAGCGGGATCGAAGACATGGAAAGTGACCACGTCGGTCGGGAAGGCGTATCGTGGTAGCACGCCGCGGTCGAACAGCCTGTCGAGCAGTTTTTCGGGATCAAGCCCCCCATCTGGTGCGTCCTCCGGGACGTCGTGGTCTAGCGCGGCTTCACTCTGAACAGGCGCAGCGTCAAGCGCGTCGAAGTCGAGGTCATCCCCCCAATCCAGGAGCAGGCCGCGCGCGGTCTGAGCTACTTCCCCGCCCTCCGCAACGAGTTCATCTACCGCGGGCGAGAGGTCGCCAACGACCTCCTCAACGACAATGGGACCAGCGCCAACCTCGCGCAGCGCCGCAAGTAGGGAGTCTGGGACCTCGTTGATGAAGCTAGGCGACTTATCGCGAACAGAATTCGGGACGACCTCGTCGAGTGCCTCCCTGACAGGATCTGCCTCCGCCTTGAGCCAAGCCTCAAGTCCAGCATAGGAGAACTGGTCGACGCCACCGTGGCGGAAGTCGCGCAACATCCCGAGGCTCTCAAACACATTCGTGCTCACCTCTCCGTTGTCGAGATCAGGGATTGCCCGCATCTGGAACATGCTCATCAAGAGCGCAAAGCAATGGCGCCGCACGATCTCGAGGTTATCAAGGTTAAGTGACGGATCGGGCACAGGGCCGCTGACCATCCCGGCCGGATCCCCGTAGAACTCTTGGTCATGGCTATCAGCGCCACAGTAGGTGATGACCGTTGACAGGGCGGAGCCACGGCGGCCGGCTCGGCCAGCGCGCTGCTGATAGTTGGCACGCCCAGGTGGAACGTTGCGAAGCGCGACCGCGGTGAGGCTCCCAATATCGATCCC
The DNA here is from genome assembly GCA_020444775.1 of Gammaproteobacteria bacterium. Next base: position 7,800 of record JAGRHX010000950.1, on the reverse strand, counting down.
GACCTCCATCGTCGTGGTGCATGAGAGTACGTCGATCGGGCCGTCACGGCGCCCCTCTGGCCCCGTTACGTCAAGGTCCTGGAATCGGAGTTCATGCCACTCTGCGCGCGCCACCGCTGCGCTGTTGCTATTGTCGTTCAGGGCGGCAGAGTGTTCGGCTGCGACGTAAGGGTGTGGGGCATATCCAGGGTCTGAGGCAAGCCGCTCAGTATGCCTGCGAAAGTGACCCTTGCGCGACCGGAACACCGGATCATGCCTAGGGTCAAGGGGACGCGTGGTGCCGGTGCAGACGCGCTGTCCAAGCCGCACCGTGCAGCGATCGCCCGACAGCGAGTTAGCAGGCTGCGCGGTGGTGCATGTGTCGCAGCGTCTCCATGAAACGTCCGCCGTGGCGACACGCAGCTTGCTGGCGCGGAGGATAAAACCGTTTGCTGTCTCGTTTGTTGCGAAGGTGCGGGTTATGAAACCTAGCCAGGGGGGCAGTGAGCCGGAGCGGCTCCGGAGGTGCGTGTTAAACCAGCCGCTCCCGACGAGGTCCTTCACGAAGCTTGGGAAACTTGCCTTGGTGCGCTTGATCGTCGCCCCACCAGTTGCATCGAGCCAATCACTGGGCGTCGTTGGGAGGTACAGCGCGTGGCTCAGGACAGCGTCGGTCACCCACAATCCTAGCAGCGCCCACCGACGCTCACTCTCCGGCAACTGCGCGGGCTCCGGTGGAGCGGGGAGTTGGTCGAAGTTGCGGAGGTCACTCTGGTCCAAGCAGGCACGGATCGTTCCCAGTCCCAGCGCGCTAAGGCCGGTATGGCTGTCTTTGAGGACTGGGTAGAGCGCAAGCATCAGCGCTTTGTTGGTACGCTGCGTGTTCAACTCCGCGGAGCGATTAAGCACCTCCCGTTCAGTCGCCGGCGTTTCGCTGGTCAGCAGATCGCTGAAAACCTGGAGGTCCGCGTCGAAGTGGGGCGCCTGAGCAGGCCGAAGCGTGACACCGTTGAGCACGCAGCCCGTCAGTAGGGCTGCGTATGCGTGGTCGAGCGTAACTGGATTGCCGAACCTGCGCTCGAGTTCGGCTATGCCTACAAGGAAGAGCGGGCGCACGGCGTCACGCAGGGAGTACTGCTGGAGTTTGCCTGCCAGTCGCGATGCAGCCTGGCGACCGTCTGAGAAGATAAGCGCCTTTCTACCTCTCAGCGGAGTGTTTACGCCAGCGCGCGGCGGCTGCTCCAATAGTTGCGAGGACACGAGCTCCTGGAAGGGCTCATCACCCTTCGTCACGTGGTCCATGATATCGGAGCCGCGAGCACCACAGCGCGGGCAACTCTGGAACTCGCCAGCAGGCGTACCCTGTTGTCCGAGGGGAGGCAGCCAGACCTCCCGTGCAGCCTGACGATCCGATCCGATGCGCCCAGACACGGGATCCAGGTACTCGAATCGCGCCCCTGAGCCGGGTGGAACCTCTTCAAGTGCAAGGAACACCGGCTGGACAATCCCTTCGACGCCGTCCACCTCTCCAACATTCTCGGACCAGAGGTAGTCAGGATCGTTCGGATTGAACGCGTAAGCCTTGAAGAATCCTGATCCGCAGGAGCGGCATGTATGCACCTCGAACACTCGTGAACCGCAGCCGCAGGTCCGTCGCGGTTGGGCGTAGAGCGCGCCTGTTGGGGGAGTGTCCGTCCATCGCGCTCTCAATGAATCGTCGATCTGATTGCATACTGGATTGGCGCATGCCCACAGGCCTGGGAGTCCGCGAAAGAACGCGTGCGCCCGCGCGGCCAGGAGGGGCGCATCACTGCCTCCGCGCTTAGCCATGGAAGCGAGTTCTACGAGCGCGTCTGTCGCTGGGCGGGCGCGCTCAGCGGCCAAAAAGGGAAACAGCCTGGAGCTAAGCGCCCCAACCTCTTGTGCGGGACCGACGCCGCGGGGGTCACGCTCGTCGTCCTCATTGGACACCGCGCCGCTCGTCAAGTTGAGCAGCCGCCCGGTGACGGGGAGTTCACGGAGCGCACTGTGGAGAAGCCGTGCTACAGGATCCCGGCCCGAGGACAGGCTGACCTCGTCGCCGCTTATCGTCATCTCAACGGCTCCATCTAACAGGATCTCAACAGGCCCGTCGGACTTGCCGTGCATCACGGCAATCACGTCATCAGGCAATTCCTGAGACTCGACACCTAACGTGAAATCGAGCGGCACTGTCTCAAGATTGGTGGTCAGGCACCGCAGTTTGACGTCCGTACCTGCAGAGCCGATGACAACAAGCGGGTACGTTTCGTTTAGGGAGGTCAACGAGAGTACGCTCGCTACCGCGTCGATGCGCGCCTGGATGTCATCTGAACGGAGTTGCGCGAGGTTAACTCTTCCGAGCGCGGTAGCGACATGCTCCTCGCCTGGACCAGATGGGCTCGCGGCCTCCTTCGTGCCGGTGAGCACTTCGAACCCAGCATCGGATTTGCCTACGAGTTCCGCGGCGAAATGCCGGGCCGCCTCAGGGTTGGAGAAGGACGCGCTGGTACAGACGATCTGTAGCTGCTCCAGCCGCAATCGCAGTCGATTCCGAAGTCGCCTAATTAGCATGGCCACTTCGGTGCCCTGAGCGCCGCGGTACAGATGAGCCTCGTCGAGAATCAGCAAGAGCCGCTGTTCTCTGTTCGCCTCGTAGTAGTTGGCCGTCTCTCTGAAGATGCCTCGCTCGATTGGGCGCAAGAGCATATATTCGAGCATCGAATAGTTGGTCACGAGAAGATCCGGCACTCCTTCTTGCGCCTCATGCCTGAGGAACAGTTCTGGATCTTCAGGTCGTTCGATCGTCCGGACCCACTCATCGTTGGGGTTTTTCCAGCGCCCAGTCCCGTACCATGCCGAAATTCCGTTCTCATCGCTGGGAGTTGTGGACGGCTTGGCTGGCCACTTACCCCGCCTTCGCAACTCACTAATGAGTCCACGTGCGCATGGGTCGCTCGCCGCATTTTCCTCGAGTTCGAGGTAAAAGCGGAGGGTCTGCAGGCGAGCCCGGTGCTTGTCGGTGTCCTCTTTACGCCGACCGGGGTAGAGCGTGCGGCCAGTATAGCGAGCGAACTTCATCGGGCGCCCGCCGTGATCAGTGAACCAGCGGGCTACGGAGTTGTCTCCGAACAGGACTCGAAGCCGCCCGAGTTGGTCGTTGACCAGCGCATTCATTGGGTACAGCAGGAGAGCCCGTACCGCCCGACTCTGGAACGTCTTTCCCGCGGCAGCCTCGGCGGCAACTCGCCCGAGGATAGGTAGCAGGAAGGTCTCCGTCTTACCCGACCCTGTCCCAGTGGTGACGACCAAGTCGTGGAATGGCGAATTGAGCGTTAGCTCGAGCGCCCGCGCTTGATGGTTGTACGGCGGGTCAAACACAACGTGGCGCTCACCCAGCCACGTCAGGACGTCGGCGACGGCGTTCGGGAGGTCTAGGTCCCGGTACTTTCGGGACCCCGCATATCGCGGGGTGCTCTCCAAATACGGTGCTTGGGCGATGGCTCCGGTGCGTCGCAGGAGTTCATCTCGGAGTTCGACCAAGGCTGGGTGGGAAATGTGGTACGTTGATGTGATGTAAGTGCGCAGCGCTTCGGTGTAATGCTGGAGTTCGTGGTACATCCTTATTCCTCGCTGCAGCGGTCAGCCTCTTACGGAATCCAGCTATGTTCATCGCCCGTTCGGGGCAAGGTGATTGCAGATCGCACGATTCAAGCCGGGCACTGGATGTATTGATTTCTACGCTGAGCGAATAGCTTGGGTCAAGTTCTCCTTCCGCATCGGTGTGCGTCGTGCACGACGCGATCGAGGCTGGTGTTGGTGAGCGCGGAAACCGTGGTAGATGCGTAAGCGATCGTTTCGCACCAGGCTGGACTTCCGGTGTCGACGCTGGCAGGTGGGTCTACGGTCTCGGCAGTGCCGCGTAGCGCCGCTCGACCTCATCGGTTGACAGGTTCCACGATAGCAACGCCTCGTAGTCGGCAAGCCCCGTGGCGTTGGGCAGGCCGGTGAAGACCACGCTCAGGTAGCGCTGCGGATGATGGCGCGTCGGGGCTAGTGCGCCTTGATAAGCATCAACAACTCCGCGCTCGGTTGTCCCGTCTGCGGCAGGCCCTTGGCGCGCTGGAACGCCTGAATCGCTGCACGCGTGTTGCGCCCCATCTGGCCATCAATCTGGCCGGGGTTGTACCCCTTCGAAGTGAGTGCAGATTGGATGTCGCGAATTAATGTACTCCCGCGGCTGGGCGCAGCCTCGGTCGACAGCGCCGCGGACTCACCTTGTCGTCGTTTCTGCAGATTGCCCATAAGATCGCGAGAGCGCTTTCGGGCCTGATGTAGCGCTGCTTGACTTAGCCGCCTTTCGAGTACTTCGAGAAACTTGTTAGCTTCATCGACCCCTTGTGCAGCCGCTAAATTCGTCCACACATAAGCCTCAACGAGATTACGGGGCACTCCGTGACCCTGCGCGTACATCATGCCAAGGGAGAGCTGTGCCTTGGGAACACCCTGTGCAGCGGCGCGCCGCCACCACTTCACAGCTTCAGCGGGATCCTCTAGCACGCCTTGACCGGCCGAGTACATTAAGCCGAGAAGAAACTGTGCGCTTGGATGCCCCTGGTCGGCCGCGAGTCGATACCACTTTGCGGCTTCAACGACGTCAGGCAGCACGCCTTGGCCGCTACTGTACATGCGACCTAGGTAATACTGCGCTTCGGCCTCCCCTTGACTAGCTGCGAGTCGAATCCACCTCACTGCGTGGATCTCATCCTTAGGCACGCCGAGGCCGGACAGGTACATCATTCCGAGGGTCGTTTGCGAGGGAGCATGCCCCTGCTCGGCAGCAAGCCTGTGCCACTTCGCGGATTCGACGGCGTCTTCGGGCACGCCTAGACCGAGACCGTATATCACTCCAAGATTGGACTGTGCCAGGGCATTCCCCTGCTCAGCAGCTTCCCTAAACTCGCGAAGCGCGGTCACGTGATCCCCTGTTTGGTAAGCGCGCACCCCTGCGTCTAGGTCTGCCGCTGCCGCTCGGACAATGAGCGCTAACGCCACGATGACGAACACTGGCCACATCGCCTCAACCTCACCATTGATAGAACCACGCTGGCACCTGCCGCTTGGCAGCGCGCTTGCGGCGCCTTGCGGCGCCTTGCACGCCATCACCGTTGGACCCACTTCCTCGAACGCCACTCATACTCCTCTCTGGAGCGGGCTTCGGCGAGGTTCAGCAATCCAACCTCGTGTTTGATGATCCGCTCGCTACCATGGAGCATGAGGGTTACCTGCTAGGTTTCAGATAGTTGGTGGTATTTCCATCAGAACCGGTTACGCTCGCTTCTTCAAGCCAGATGTCAGATCAAGTCGTGACTAATTCATCAACTGAGTCAAGTGGGGGAATGTCGAGCACCTCGTCGAGAATCGTGCTCGGTAGCCCGGAACCCATAGCCTGTCGTATCTTCCTTCAGCGCTGATTGCGCAGCGGGATGACGTCAGCGACCCTATTCGCGCTGTTCAGATAGTCAGCCCACGCCTCCATCATCAGCCGTCGCTTCTCGAAGAGGTCCCCTCGCCGGTACGCCGCCTCGACCTTGTTCTCGATCACATGCGCCAGGTCCATCTCCGCGACGTCGCGGGGAAAGCTCGACACCTCCCCCGACCAGTCGCGGAAGCTGGATCGAAAGCCGTGCGGCACGTAGTCACCGCGCTCACCGTTGACCCCGTATCCCATGCCGCGCATGAGCTGCAGCAGGGCCGTGTTCGACAGCGGCCGACCATGTCGAGCGCCGGAGACAACATAGGGGTTGGTGTCGATGCGGAAGGCTGCGTCCCAAATCTTAGCCACCCTGAGGATGGAGCATGCATACCGCAGATGAGGGTGCCACAGAGCGAAGCTACCTTCGCATCACTCGTGCCGACTTGCGGCGGCTCGCGTCAATTGCACAGGCTGACTTGACCGATTTCCTTGCTCGGAGTGAGCGAGCGCGTACTCAACTTGAGGGCAGGTATCTGTGCACGGCACTTTGCCAAGGCGCGGCACTTCACGCGATTGACGGCAAGAACGGAATCAAGGATTGGGACGTCTGGATGTTCTTCGGCCGAGAACCCGGTGACATCTATCAATTTCCCTATCGGCGCCGAATCGAGCGGAGCTTTGGTGAGCCCCGGTTCGGACGGTCGCTCACGCGGAGCGATCACGTGGGTCGCTGTGTCGACCTGCTTGGCCGTTACATCTTTGCCGACGCTGGTGAGGACCCTACAGCGGCTGTTCGTCGATATTTGTCGCAAGGTGGCTCTCGCTCGGCCTGCCTGTTGGCCGCGAAGGCGGTGGTCATGGTCGATCCGGAGTCAGGTGTGGCGAGGTGGTTTGGCCTGTCGAAGCCCCTTGGGCTCGCTTGAACGCCTAAAGGGCGCAGAAGAGTCCTCTTCAGCAAGATTGGTGGGGGCAAGCGCATTTGAGACCGTCGAGGTAATCAGCCCACGTCTGCATCATTACCCTGCGTTCAGCTAGATGCGCAGTGCGATTGTAGGCGCGGCCCAGCGGATCCCGCACAGCATGCGCCAGCTGATGCTCGATCAGGTGAGGCGGAAACCCAAGAACCTCGTCCAGTATCGTGCGCGCGGAAGCGCGGAACCCATGACCGGTCATCTCTTCCTTGGCGACCCCCATGTTGCGCATCGCCGCGAGGATCGCGTTGTCGCTCATGGGTCGATCACCTCGCGGTGAGCGGGCGGACGGAAAAACGTATCGACCGCCACCGGTGATCGGCTCCAGCTCGCGCAGCAGATGAATCGCCTGACGCGCGAGCGGCACGATGTGTAGCGTGCGGGTCTTGGTCACCGTGAACCGCCATTCCGCAGCATCGGTGTTGATCTCTGCCCACTCAGCATGCCGAAGCTCGCCGGGCCGCACGAACAGCAGCGGCGCGAGCCGGAGGGCACAACGCACGACCGGCGTTCCCTGGTATCCATCGAATGCGCGCAAAACATTGGCAAGCTTGGATGGCTCGGTGATGGACGGAAAGTGCTCGACCTTGACTGGTGGCAGTGCGCCACGCAGATCCCCAGATGGGTCGCGTTCTGCTCTAGCGGTGGCAACCGCATAGCGAAACACCTGTCCGCACACCTGCAGGGCACGGTGCGAGGTGTGCGCGGCTCCTCGCTGCTCAATTCGCCGTACCACCTCGAGCAGCTTCGGCGCGTTGACCTCGGCGACCGGGAGCCGACCGATCCAGGGAAAGATGTCTCGCTCGAGCAGTCGGATCGTGCGGACCGCGTGGCTTTCGGCCCAGTTGCCCCTTCGCTGCTCGAACCACTCGCGGGCGACGACCTCGAACCTGTTGGCGCTCCGATCTTCCAGCGCTGCACGCTGCGCCTTGCGCTGTGCCGCCGGGTCGGCCCCGCTCGCCAGCACCCGGCGCGCCTCGTCCCGCTTCGCCCTCGCATCCTTCAGGCTCACAGCCGGATACACGCCAAACGAGAGGCGCTTCTCCTTGTTGGCGAAGCGATATTTCCAGCGCCACCACTTGTGCCCCTTGGGCGAGACCTCGAGGTAGAGCCCGCCACCGTCGAAGAGCTTGCGTGTCTTGTCGCTGGGTTTGCAGCTATGGACTGCGGCATTCGTGAGCGGCATTGGGGGCAACACCTCCTGGGTCACAACCACTTGCCCCCGAATGTTGCCCCCAGGAATCCCTGGATTCGAGCGGACATCACCGGGCGTCTATGGACGCCATACTACCGCAACGCCTTGATCCCAGATAACAAAAAAGCCGTCCTGAGACGGCTTTGGAGGTGAGGTTGGTG
>JAGRHX010000949.1 GCA_020444775.1 Gammaproteobacteria bacterium | reverse complement strand
ATCTTCCTCCTCTACTCCTGGCGCCCCCGAAGCGTGGTTCGCGGGGCGCTGTTGGTCGGCTGGTCCGTCGATTCGGGCTTCAGCGTCCCTTGAACGGGCCCGGGCTGCGCTTCTCGGCAAAGGCCCGCGCGGCCTCCTGGAAGTCCTCGGACAGGTACAGACGCTCTGGTGCGCTGAAGAACTCCGCTTCGCGACCGACCTGGGCCATGTACCAGCGTCGCGCCCGCACCGTCGAGCGCACGCTCAGCGGCGGGTTCTTGCAGACCTGCTCGGCCAGCTCACGGGCTACCTGCAGATGTGCGCCGGCGGGTGCCACGCGGTTGATGACGCCCGCCTGCAGGGCCTCCTCGGCGCTGAAGAAGCGACCGGTGAGCGCGACCTCGGTGCCGAAAGCGGCAGCGCCTCGAAACCGCATGAGCCCCCAGTAACGCGATCCACCCAGGCCACGCGAGACCTCGGTGATCTGGATCTGGGTGCCGGCCTCGGCGACGATCAGATCGGTCTCCAGCATGATCCCGCAGGACAGGCCCATCACGTAGCCATGCACTGCGCTGATCACCGGCTTGTAGTTCACCGAGCGATGGAACAGATCGCCGGCCTTGGCGCCGTGTCCCTGTGGTCCGCCCAGGCGCAGGAACTCCTCGCGTGAGCGCAGCTGACGCTCGTGCACGTCGGCGCCGGTGGAGAAGGCGCGACCGGTGCCATGCAGGATCGCGATGTTTGCCTGTGGGTCCGCGTCGAATTGCTTGAGACGAGCGTCGAGCACGCGAACCTGCTCGTCGTTGAAGGCGTTGAGCTTCTCAGGGCGATTCAGGGTGAGCGTGACGATCTCGCCGTCGCGCTCGTAGTGCACCAGGTCCATGTTGTCCATCGGGTTCCTCTTCGTGGTTCAGGCCGTGGTTGGTCCGGGTCGGGCGGTCGTCTCGTCGCGTCTCGACTCGCGCGCGTCTGGTTACCACCTTATTGCCAATATTTCTTGATTGCCTGACGGCAGACGTGTTCTTCTGCGTCACCGTTGCGACCGCGAGCAGGCGCTGTGGTGACGGCTTGGTGGCGCGGACCGTTCCGGTCGCGCCTGGAGCGCAGCTTGCCGAGACGGCCGGCGTCGGGCAAGGGTGATCGGTCCGCCGCGAATCGAAGAGTCGAGCACGGAGATGTGTCGATGGGTGCGTTGGATGACATCAGGGTGTTGGATCTGAGCCGCGTGCTGGCGGGTCCCTACTGTGGCCAGCTGCTGGCCGACAATGGTGCCGCGGTGATCAAGGTCGAAGCACCCGGGGGTGATATGAACCGGGCCTTTCCGCACGTTCTGGGCCCTGGTCAAAGCACCAATTTCACCGGCGTGAACCGCGGCAAGCGCGACTTGAGCCTGAATCTGAAGTCACCGCGCGCCCAGGCCATCGTCCATCAACTGGTCGCGAAGACGGACGTGGTGATCCAGAGCTTCCTGCCGGACACCGCGCGCAAGCTGGGGGTGGACTACGAGACCTTGTCCGCCCTGAACCCGGATCTGATCTATGCCTCGATAAGCGGCTATGGCGCCAAGGGCGAGCTGGCCAACAAGCCCGGCTACGATCTGATGGTCTCGGCCTTCGGCGGAGTGATGTCGCTGACCGGTGAGCCAGACCGTCCGCCGGTGCGGGTCGGCGTGACCCTGATCGATCTGAGCACCGGGATGCTCGCCTACAGCGGGATCCTCACCGCGCTGCACGCTCGGGCCACCGGCAAGGCACGCGGCCAACGGGTCGACGTCTCATTGCTGGAGTCGGCGGTGAGCCTGCTCGGCTTCCACGCGGTGGGCTATCTTGCAACCGGCGTCGTCGACCGTCGTGAAGGTTCGGGCTACTCGACGCTGGCGCCGTACGGCAGCTATCGCTGCGCGGACGGTGAGATCATGCTCGGCGCGCCGACCCAGCCCGGCTGGGAGAAGCTTTGCGCGGCGCTCGGTGATCACAGCCTGCTCAACGATCCACGCTTCGCCAGCAACGAGACCCGCTGCGCGCACCAGGAGCCGTTGCGCGAAGCCATCGAGCGGGCCCTGGTGCAGCGGCCCATGCAGCACTGGTTGCAGGTCATCGAGGCCGCGGGGCTGCCCTGTGCCCCCATACACAGCGTCGATCAGGTCATGACCCACCCGCAGGTGCTGGCCAACGACATGGTGCTCGAGTCCCGGCGCGCCGATGGCAGCAGCGTGTCGTTGCTGGGTATGCCGTTCAAGCTGTCGACCACGCCGGCGCAGGCCGGCGACGCGCCACCCGAGCCCGGTCAGCACAATGCGGAGATCCTCGCCGAGCTGCTCGGCATGAGCGACACCGAGATCGCGGGCCTGGCGCGTGACGGCGTGATCTGAATTGGTGCCCGACTCGTCGACCGGCGTATCGACCGGCGTATCGACTGGCCCGACCTCTGGCATCGGGTCGTACTCTTCCTGAGCGATCCACTGTACTGGAGAGCAGCATGCTGGCCTTCGTCTTGTTCGGCTTTCTCATCGGGCTGCAGCATGCGCTGGAGGCGGATCATGTCGCCGCGGTCGGCGCGATCGCGAGTCAGCGCCGTGGCGTGCGCCAGATTGCGCGTATCGGTGCGGCGTGGGGCCTCGGCCATACCGTCACACTGGCCCTGTTCGGCGGCTTGCTCCTGGCCTTCGATCTGCATCTGGACTCGACGCTGGCCGGTGCCCTGGAATTCGCCGTCGGTCTGATGCTGGTCTGGCTTGGGGGCCGGATCGCGCTGCGCCTGATTGTCGACCGGGTGCACTTCCACGTTCACCGACACCTGGACGTGGGACCGGGGGGCGACCGCCGGCCCGCCGCGGTGCATCTGCATGCGCACAGTCATGCCGCACGCGGCGAACCGGACACGCGGTCCATGATCGCCACTCACGGCGCTTTGACGCACCACGAACGACCCCACGAGCACCACCATCCGGTCTTCGACCTGAGGCGGACCTTCCTGGTCGGCATCATGCACGGTCTGGCTGGCTCGGCCGCTATCGTCGCGATGAGCGCGAGCGGCACCGGGCGGCCGGTCCTCGCGCTGGGATTCATCGTGCTGTTCGGTCTGGGCTCCATCCTCGGCATGAGTCTGCTGTCGATGGTCATCGCCGTGCCGTTGTCACTGGCCGCCGCATCCTTGACCTGGGCCAATCGACTTCTACAGGCGGCAGCCGCCGGCTTCGCCTTGCTGATCGGCGCCAATCTGCTGGTCACGAACGGCCCGAGCCTGTTGCAGATACTCGCCCGGATCTGAAGCGGGCTGACCCGGGGCGGGCGACAGGCTCGGACGCACCGGCGTCCGCACCGTGACCTGCTCGGGGATCCGGGCTAGGATTCGAGCCTCTTCATGCGCGAGGTGTGCAGGCATGACGCTAGAGATTTCTCCGCTTCGGACCGACTTCGTCGCCCGCGTGACCGGTGTCGACGTGATCAACGGCATGAGCGCCGAGGTCTTCGCGACCTTGAGACGGGCCCTGGACGATCACGGTGTTCTGATCTTCCCCGGACAGCCGGTAACCGACGAGCAGCAGATCGCCTTCTCTGGATGGTGGGGCGACATGGAGCCTACCAAGGGGGTGAATCCGGCCAGCGGCACGGTGTTCGCGCGGCAGTCGAACCTGGACATCGGCACCGGCCAGATCATCCCGCCGCAGGATCGGCGCATGGACTATCAGAAGGGCAACTATCAATGGCATGCCGATAGCACCTTCAAGAAGGTGCCATCGTTGTGTTCGATCCTGACCGCTCGCATCGTGCCCGACGAAGGCGGCAACACCGAGTTCGTGTCGACCCGGGCAGCCTATGAGTCATTGCCCGACGAGCTCAGGGCGAAGCTGGACACGCTTGTCGTCGAGCACGATTTCTCGGTGTCGCGTGGCCGCGTTGGCTTCAAGTTCACCGCCGAGGAAGCGGCGCTCTACCCACCCGTGTGGCATCCGCTGGTACAGACCAACCCGGTCACCGGACGGCGTTCCCTGTTGATTGGTGCGCACGCCTCGACAATCGTCGGCTGGCCGCGTGAGGACGGAGAGGCATTGCTGGCCGACCTGCTGGAGCACGCGACCCGGCCTACGGCGATTTACTCGCATCCCTGGGCAGCTGGCGACATCGTCATCTGGGACAACCGCTCGGTCCTGCATCGGGCCACGGCCTACGACAGCGTTCGCTATCGACGGCTGATGCAGCGGACGACGATCGGCAACGCGGGCATCTTGGAGTCACCCGAGTATCAGCGTATCCGCCAGATGCAGGCGGCCTGAGCAGCGCGCGCGTCGAAGTCACCGGTGCCAAGCTGGCGCCGGTGACCGTTCGACGTGGCCCGATCAGCCGGTCACCACCTCGAAGCGCTGGTCGTCGTCCGTTGCCATGTCGTTGACCAGATTGATCTCCCAGGCCAGGTAGGCGCGCATCGCCGCCTCGATGTCGCTGCTCTGCTCACGTGCCTTCAAACGGATGTCCTCCACCGCGCTCGCCATGTGCTCCGGTCCTGAGGACAGGGGCAGGCCGGCGTCACGCCAGGCACGAGTGCCGCCCTGCAAGGCCATCGATCCACGCGGATCGGCGGCGTGGTCGCTTGCCGCCAGCGCTGCCAGCGCGCCGTCATCGCTGGTGAAGACGATTGGTCGATCGGCTGGCAGGCTGGCCAGGTCGGTGTCGAGTCGCGAGCGCAGTGCCCAGTGCGCGCCGGGGATGTGGCCTTGCAGATACTGCCGGCTGTAGTCCAGATCGACCACCGAGAATCGCGCCTCGGCGAGGCCATGTTGTAGATCCGCCGTGCCGATATAGCGGCCTCCGGCATCGTCCAGGCCGAGCACTCGGGCCCGGAACGGCCCCCGCTCGGTGGCGCCACCGGCCGTCTCGTTATCGGCTATCACGACCTCCCAGCCCATCTGCTTCAGCCAGGACGCTGTCATGATGGCGCGAACGCCGTCGGCATCCGTAAGGACGACGCGCGCGCCCCAGGTCGCGAGATAGTTGTCGGTTTCCTGGACGAGTTGACCACCCGGTGCGGAACGTACGCCACGGACATGACCGGCAGCATATTCCTCGGGCGTGCGGACATCGAGGACATAAAGGGAGCGGGTGGCGCTTTCGGACTGCCACGCGGCGAGCGCGGCGGCGTCGATGCTCGGGATGGCCATGAGTTCAGCCACACTCCGGGCGGCGTGGCGTGCGGCCTCGACGCCGGACGACGACACATCCGGCGGACGGCGCGTGGCGCCGTTGACCACTTCGTAACCGGCAAGGTGCCAGGCCATGGTGCCGTCCTTCAGCGAGACCACCTTGTTCGGCACGCCGGCGTTGATCAGCG
>JAGRHX010000948.1 GCA_020444775.1 Gammaproteobacteria bacterium | reverse complement strand
GCGCCGCCGAGAAGCGCCGCCGGCGTAAGCGCGGGCTGATGGAAGACCCGCCCAGACGGGTGTTCATCAACGACGCGGTATGCGAGGGCTGCGGGGATTGCTCGGTGCAGTCCAACTGCGTTTCGGTGCAGCCGCTGCAGACGGTGTTCGGCCGCAAGCGCCGTATCGACCAGTCGAACTGCAACAAGGATTTCTCCTGCGTGAAGGGCTTCTGTCCGAGCTTCGTCAGCGTGCACGGCGGGACGCTGCGCAAGGCCCGGGGAGCGGGAGTATCCGAGGACGCCGCCAAAGCGGCGATCGCCGATCTGCCGGAGCCCGTGCTGCCCGGTTGCGTCGAGCCCTACGGCATCATGATCACCGGCATCGGTGGTACCGGGGTCATCACCATTGGCGCGTTGCTCGGCATGGCCGCGCACATCGAGGGGCTGGGCGTGACGGTGCTCGACCAGACGGGGCTGGCGCAGAAGAACGGCGCGGTGGGTAGTCACGTGCGGATCGCCGCGACACCCGAGGATCTGCACGCCACGCGTATCGCCGCCGGCGGCGCACGGCTGCTGCTGGGCTGTGACATCGTCACCGCGGCCACGCCCGAGGTGCTGAGCATGCTCGAGCCGGGTCGCTCCCGCGCCGTGGTCAACGGTCATGTGACGCCACCCGCCGCCTTCGTCATCGACAACACCATAGACCTCGGATCGCGTCTGATGACGCGTCACATCAGCGAAGCGACCGGCAAGGACTGCGCCGATTTCATCGATGCGACACGATTGGCCACGGCGCTGCTCGGCGACTCGATTGCCAGCAATCTGTTCATGGTCGGCTATGCCTGGCAGAAGGGCCTCGTGCCCCTGCGGCGTGAGAGCCTGGAGGCGGCGATACGACTCAACGGGGTGGCCGTGGACTTCAATCTGCGCGCCTTCAACTGGGGCCGGCTCGCCGAGCACGACCGGGCCCGGATCGAGGCGCTGGCGGCGGAAGGCACCGAGCAGACCCCACAGTCACAGCCAGACATGAGCCTCGATGAGCTCATCGAGCACCGTGCCGGCTATCTGGTCGACTACCAGAACGCGGCCTATGCGAACCGTTACCGAGAGTTCGTGACCCGCGTCCGTGACGCCGAGGCGAAGGCGGTGCCCGGACAGACGGCGCTCAGTGAGTCGGTCGCGCGCAACCTGTGCAAGCTGATGGCATACAAGGACGAGTACGAGGTGGCCAGGCTGTACAGCTGCCCGGAGTTCAAACAGGGCCTGGAGCGACAGTTCGAGGGCGACTTCAGGCTCGGTGTGCATCTGGCGCCGCCGTTGTTCGCACGACGCGATCCCGACAGCGGTCGCTTGATCAAGCGCGAGTACGGGCCCTGGGTGTTCCGCCTGTTTGCCGTGCTCGCGCGGCTGCGCTGGCTGCGTGGTGGTTGGCTGGACCCGTTCGGCCGCAGCGCCGAGCGTGTCATGGAGCGACAGCTCATCGACGACTACCGGCGCAACGTGACCTCATTGCTCGAGGGGCTTGGCGAGCACAATCACCAGCAGGCCGTGGCGATCGCCGAGCTGCCCGACCAGATACGCGGTTTCGGCCACGTCAAGCAGCGCAACGTGCAATCGGTGCGCGAACGCGAGCAACGGCTGCTGGCGGCCTACGGGCAGAACGGCAGCGGGCACGACACACAAAGCCCATCGCGCACGGCGACCGGTTGACGATGGAAGCCCGCGGCGTTGGCCGGGCAGCGCCATTGAGGCGCAAGCTTAGAATGACTCCAACACAGGGCATCTGGCCGACGACCGCCCACTGTCTTGGGGAGCACTCATGGGCGACAACCCTGACAGCATCGACGGCTACGTCGAGTCCTGCCTCCAGGCTCTGCCGGCACACTTTCGTGTCGCGGTGATTGGCAGCACCGATTTCTGGCATCCGGCCAGCGCGGGACGCTGTCTGGAGATCGGCAGCGCGCTGGCCGCGCTGTCCGGTGTGCTGCTACTGACAGGTGGCATGCCGGCGGTCGGCGAGGCTATCGGACGGGGTTTCCATGCCACCCGGCTCGCGTCGCGCGCTCCGCCGGACGTCTTCCATCTGCTGCCGGAGGACGCCGACTGGCATTGGGATTATGGCCTGACGCTTTCGGCCGGTCGTGACATGCACGAAAGACGAGAGGTGCTGGGGCGGGTCGGCGAGGTCTTCGTCTGTGTCGAAGGCGGTCCCGGCACCGAGCACGAGGCGCGGGT
>JAGRHX010000947.1 GCA_020444775.1 Gammaproteobacteria bacterium | reverse complement strand
TCTATTGCTCGGTGACCGGCTTCGGCCAGACCGGTCCGAACGCCCATCGGGCCGGTTACGACCTGCTCGCACAAGGTGCGGGCGGCATCATGAGCCTGACCGGTGAGCCGGACGGCGAGCCGATGAAGGTCGGGGTCGGCATCGCCGATGTGATGTGTGGCATGTACGCGGTGGCGGGGATCCTCGCCGCGCTGCGGCATCGGGATCGCACCGGAGAAGGCCAGCACGTGGACATCGCCCTGCTCGACGCCCAGATGGCCTGGCTGGTGAACGAGGGCACCAACTATCTGACCTCTGGCGAGGCGCCGACCCGTCGCGGCAACGCTCATCCGAACATCGTGCCCTACGGGGTCTTCGAGGTGGCCGACGGTCACGTCATCGTCGCCGTCGGCAACGACGGCCAGTTCGAACGATTCTGTGACGTGATCGGTCTGCCGGAGCTGGCCCGGAGCGATGAGTATCGAGCCAATACCGCCCGGCTCCGCAATCGGGCTGCCCTGCTGCGGATTCTCGAGGCCCGTCTGCGCGAGCTGCCCAAGCAGACCCTGCTCGCTGGCATGGAGGCCAGGGGCATTCCCGGTGGACCGATAAACACCCTGCCGGAAGCCTTTGCCTCGGAGCAGACCCGGGCACGCGAGATGGTGGTGGAGATGCCGCACCCGCTGGCCGGCAAAGGCAAGGTCAGCCTGATCGGCAACCCGCTGAAGCTGTCACGCACACCGGTCTCCTATCGGTATCCGCCGCCGCTGTGCGGGCAGGATACCGATGCCGTGCTGCAAGAGCTGCTCGGCGACCCGGAGCCCTGAATTCATACAACGAGAACAGGCGCTACCCCCGCGTCAGGTTCAGGCAGACATGCCAGCCGGTGGATCGCAGGCTACGGTGCCGAACGACGCCGGGGTGTTCACCTCGAGGATCTCGAGGTCGGTGGAAGTCCCGGTCTCATTGTGGCGGGTACCGCCAGGGATCATCATCGAATCCCCTTCACCCAGCTTGATCGTGCGGCCATCCTCGAAAGAGAGATTCACCCAGCCCTTGATCACGTAGATGAACTGCTGCTCGCACACGTGATAGTGCCAGCCGGTGGGCGCGGTCAATCCCTGGTCCGAGCGCATGATCTGCGCCTTCATCGCGCCGTTGGATGCGTCCTCTACGCCGAGGTCCACATAGCTGAAGAAATCACGCCGGCCGGGAATAATGGTCGGTGCATCGGCCTTGGCAATGGCGA
Source organism: Gammaproteobacteria bacterium (assembly GCA_020444775.1). The sequence goes on along the minus strand of JAGRHX010000947.1, from coordinate 1,079 downwards.
CCTTCTGCTTGGACGTAACGACATCGTTCATGACAGTTCACCCCTGTTCGTCTCTACCCTGTCCACAAGGCACACAGACAGTCACAGACTAGCGCTCGAGGAGCCCCCATGCGAGCGCATTCCGCATCAGCTGCTCGAACACGCTCGTTTCCCACACACCTTTGAAAGTCAGCGGCGGGACATTGTCCGTGGCTATGGAGGCATGCACCGTTCGCTGCACGTTGGTCGAGGGGGTATGGCAATGGCCGAATGAGAAATACGCAACCGCACCCTCGCCCACCTCGCGAACATAACCGAGGGCGCGCGACCTGCCATCGGGCAACAACGAGGAATCAGCCCCATATATCTCCTGCACATACCCAGGCGCATCGATATCCTGGGTCGTCAAGAGTACCGTGCTGTGCGCCGGATCGGTCAACTCCACCATGTACGGTTCGTCACGCATCTCGAAGCTGGCGGGTAATCCCCGGGTCAGCGGGTGATCCGGCACTTCCACATTGACATTCATGGCCATGATCGGCGGATGCGTCAGGAAGAAGCTGCCGAGCACGTCGTGATGACGCGCTCGCACCCATCGGCGTCGGTTGTCCGGCCGCCCGGTGCGCACGGCTTTGCCACCGCATGTGCCGTGCAGCGCAAGCCAGCGACCGCCACGAGCCAGCCAGTCTTCGAGCATCGCTGCCTGCTCGTCGTCCGCGTACGGACCGGCGACGTAGGTGATGAGGAACTGACAATCGCCGATCCACTTCTGGCAGTCCGTGAAATCCCCACTCACGGTCGCGTGGACCTGCGGATGCTCTTGCAACCCGGCGAGCAGCTTGAAGCGCGCATAGTCCATGTCGTGACCTGCGTGTTTCCCGACCGGGAATCCTCCGACGACAACGTGCACCCGAGTGCTATCGTTCATACCACCCTCCATCGCTACTCTCTTGTGATCGCATACGTAAACGCAGGCATCGACCGCGGTCGTGCCACTGCCCGTATTCTTTGGTCTTCCGTGTCGAAATCTCGTGGGCGCTGGCGCCAATCATGCACCCTCGGTGCGCCTGGCATCCAGTCACGCCCGATACAGTCACGCC
>JAGRHX010000946.1 GCA_020444775.1 Gammaproteobacteria bacterium | reverse complement strand
GGGATCCACCTCGGCCCCTCGGGTCGAGCTGCGCAGCACCCGCCCCAGCGATGGCGCCGGGTCCACATTGCTGTACAGCGTGGACGGCCCACTGGCGAGCGACGATCCTTCCACAACCACCCTCTATCGCTGGCGCGACGAGCGCGGCGTGCTGCACTACGAGAGCATTCCACCACCCGACTCGGTATCCGCCCAGGCGCTGTCGATCAAGCGAGCCGCGGGTCCCGGCTCGGACGGTATGGCGCGCGAGCGAGCGACCGGAACGCCTTCCGAACGCCCACCAACCGGCCCGGACCGCTCGGACGACGCCGTTCTACGCAGTCCGTGGTCGGTCTACACGCCGGACGGCTCGCAGGACCTGATGCAGCGTATCGACCGCACGCTGGACATGCTCGAGGAGCGCGACTCGTTGCTCGACAGGTTGCGCGGGATGGATCGCGGACGAGCGCGGCCCTCACATCTGCCGCAGGACGGCAGCGTTTCCCAAGGCGGCAACGCCGGCCGTTGAGCGTCAGGGTTTGCAGGCGCTCTCCAGCGCCTTGCCGGCCGCGGTGAAGCCTAGCAGACTGTAGACGTCCTCGTGCTGCTGGCCCTTCTGGTCGGTTGCCACCACCATCATGTCGTGTCCGGCACGCATCGCCCCGATCAGTGCCGCATCTTCCTTCGCGTCGGTGGTCCAGGCCGTGCTCTCGCTGGTGGTGAGGGCCAGCTTGTCCTTGTCTATGACAACCTGTAGCTGGGTCTGGTCCTTGATCGAGTACGCGGTCTGCACCGACACACGACCTTCACCGAGCGCACCGTCCTTGTACCGGTAGGTGACGAACACGAAGGCGTTGGTCACGCCCGCGTCCTTGCCGTCCATCTGCTTGGGCTGACTGAACAGCATGCAGGTGAGCTCGCCGCGATCGCTGTATTTGACCGCGCTCCAGTCACGAAAGCTGCCCAGGTGCTGGTCCTCGGCATGCAACGGCAAGGCGCCGCCGAGCAATAGCAGACAGGCGACCAGCAACCGTCCCCGTGGGACGGACCATCGGCTCGATCGTTGCGAGCAGCCGATCCGCTGGAGGACACCGGTCCATGCCGTAACCCTGCATCGGACGATTGAGCAATGGACGAAAGAACGTGCGACGCTTGCCCGGACGCGGGGCCGGCCGAGGCGGCGATTGAGTGTGGTCGTCATCTCAGTGTTGAAGCTTGCTGATGGTCTCGAACTCACCGGTCGCGAGCAGTTGATCGACGTCGACGCGGTCGAAGCGGTAGGTCGAATTGCAGAATTCACAGGACGCGGTGATCTCCCCTTCCTGAGCGAGCGTCTCGTTCAGCTCCGTGGCACCCAACGACTTGAGGACGTTGGCCACGCGCTCGCGCGAGCAGCGACACGCGAAACGCAACGGTGGCGAACGGAACACGTGCATCGTCTCCTCGTGAAAGAGCCGGTGCAGCACCTGCGCCGCGGGCAGCTCCAACAGCTCGTCGCGAGTCACGGTGTCGGCCAACATGACCGCCCGATTCCACAGGTCCTCGTCGTGCTCGGCCGGCCCCTGCTCGGTCTGACTGCCCTTGAAGGCATGTACGAGCTGGGCCATCTCCTGCTGCATCCGGGCGGCGCTCTGCTCCGGCAGCTTCTGCAGCATCAGTCCAGCGACCTGCCTTTCGTCGCAGGCCAGCCACAGCCGCGTCGGCAGCTGCTCGGACTGCGCGAAATAGCGCTCCACGCAAGCGGCCAGACTGACGCCACCCAGTTCGACGATGCCCTGGTAACGGTCCTTGCCCTCGCCCGGGTCGATGGTAATCGCCAGATAGCCTCGCCCCATCAGCTCGTGAAAGGCCAGCTCGCTGGTATCGCCACGCCAGTGCGCGAGCCCACGCAAGGTGTTCTTGCCGGTGCACTCGACCACCAGCATCTTCAGCGGTCCATCGCCCTTGGTCTGCATGATCAACGATCCATCGAACTTGACGGTGGCCGCCAGCAGCGCCACCGCGGCGAAGGCCTCGCCCAGCACCTGTCGGATCTCGATCGGATAATCCTGCCGCTCGAGCACCGCGTGCCATGGCTCGACCAGCTGCACCAGCTCGCCACGTACGCTCGAGTGATCGAACAGGAATCTGTGCAAACAGTCGTCTTGCTTGGCGTCTCGCTTGGCGTCTCGCATGGCGTCTCG
>JAGRHX010000945.1 GCA_020444775.1 Gammaproteobacteria bacterium | reverse complement strand
TCCCCACCGGTGTGGATCGGGATACCGTCGGCGTTCGCCACCAGGGTCCCGTCCGGCGCGGTGACGAAGCAGCTGAAGTCGTGTGACTGACTGAAGATGGTGCTGCGCGCGGTGCGGGTCATCACCCAACCCATGTGCCGGCTGATCTGATCGAGCCGGTTCTGCATCAGCGCCAGGGTGACCGGGTCCCGAGCCGACACGTCGTTGTCCATGGCAGTGGCCACATCTGGCGCCGCCCCGGCCAGCTCGATGAAGTAGTTGCCATCCTCGTCGACCTGCAGCTCATCGCCCGGACCGAGCAGCACGGTGGTGGTCTGTTCCTCGACAAGCGCCGGGCCAATCAAGTGATGTCCCGGATGCAGTGCCACGCCCGCGTACACCGGCGTGCTCAACCAGCCACCCGTATCAGCGCCCTGCGGATGCCAGACCTCGCGGCGCTCGACCGCCGCCGGCGCGGCCGTCGCAGGCGGGCCACCGTCCAGCCGCATGCCAGCGCTGGGCGCGGTCGCGATCACCCGCACGCCACAAATCATGATCACGCCATCGGGCTGCACGTGCCCGTACAGACGCCGGTACTCCCGCTCGAAAGCCTCGCGAATCAATGCCGGGTCGACACGCCCGTCGGGCAATCCCACCTTGATCGTCCACAGCTGCGACTGATACTGCAGGTCCAGCTCTCTACGCACCCGGATCGCATCGAGTCCAAACCCTTCCTCACCGAGCACACCCGTGGCACGCCGGGTCAATGCATCGAGCTCGGACTCGATGCGCGACGCAGCGGTTTCTTCCAGCGCCGCGAGCATGAACTGCACGAAGTCCTGACGGATGTCGGCCTCGAGCATACCCATCGCGCACAGCGCCCCGGCCACGCGCGGCACGTACACCCGTCCCGCGCCCAGGCCACGTGCGATGGCCACCCCGTGCATCGGCCCGGCGCCGCCCGCCGCGACCAGCGTGAAGCGGCGTGGCGCGTGGCCGCGCTCGATCGAGATGTACTCCACGGCATGCAGCAGATGCTGATCGAGCAGATTGACGATGCCGACCGCCGCCTGCTCGACGCTGAGTCCCAACGGCTCGGCAACCTCGGTCGCAATCGCGCGGCGCGCCGCGTCCATGTCCAGATCCAGCGTGCCACCGGACGAGCGTCCGGCGCGCAGCCGACCGAGCACGAGCTGTGCGTCGGTGACCGTCGGGCGGGTGCCGCCCCGACCATAGCAGGCTGGCCCCGGACTGGCACCGGCCCCCTCGGGGCCGACGAACAGCAGACCGGCCTCATCGACACCGGCGATGGTGCCACCGCCCGCGCCGACGGTGTGGATGTCTATGGCCGGGGTCGAGACATGATAGCCGGCGATCGAGATATCATCGCGAGTCGCAACTTCCCCCTCCGCCATCAACAACACGTCGCAGGAAGTACCACCGATCTCCATGGAGATCAGATTGCCCTGCTCACCGTGATCGGCCAGCCTGCGGTCGATCGCACGCCGGTACAGGTTCAGCGCCCCTACCGCGGCCGCCGGTCCGCTCAGCAGCAGATTGACCGGGCGGGCGCTGACCCGGTCGACCGAGGTGGTGCCGCCGTTCGACTGCAGCATCAGCACCGGACGTGCCAGCCCCAGCGCCTGCAGACGACGCTCAAGGGCGCGCAGATAGGCAGCGACGCGCGGCAGCAGCGCCGCGTTGACTACCGCGGTCGAGGTACGCTCGTACTCGCCCATCAGCGGCGAGATATCCGCCGAGGCGCTGACCCAGGCCTCGGGTCGCCGTGCCCTGATGGCCTCGACCACCGCGCTCTCGTGAGCGTCGTCCAGAAAGCTGTTCAGCAGCGCGACCGCAATGGCCTGCACACCCTCGGCATCGAAGCCCTGCAGGATCTCGTCCAGGCCGCTCAGATCGAGCGGCTGATGCTCGCTGCCGTCCGCATCTATACGTCCACGCACGCCCTTGCGCAGGTAGCGCGGCACCAGCACCGGCGCATAGGGCGCGCGATGGTCCCATTGGTCCTCGCGCAGACCGCGACGGATCTCCAGGCAGTCCCTGAACCCTTCACTGCCAATCAAGCCGACCCGTGCGCCTTTCGCCTCCAGCATGGTGTTGGTGGCGACTGTCGAACCGTGCACGAACAGCGTGCAATGCTGCATCAGATTCGGGCTACCCGTGCCGAGCTCGCGGGCCAGGTGTTCGATTGCGTCGAGCACGCCCTGACTGGGATCGGCCGGCACGGAGGGCACCTTGGCCAGCCAGATCCGGCCCTGGGCGTCCGCCAGGACCAGATCCGTGAAGGTTCCACCCACATCGACGCCGATACGCCATGGCGGGGTCGGAAGCTTCGGCTGGGTCATGGCTTGCGTCCTGAAGTTGGCCTGTTCGGGGCGATGGCCGATTCGCCGGCGCCACGCCTTCGGTCGTGAGTCGGACCGTGACCCGACACGCCGCCGGGCCCAACGCCTGGATTGACGAGTGGATCGTCAAGGCCTCATTCTTTCACAGCTCGCGCGCTCTACCGAGCCGTTCGAATCCGAAACCGCCTGACCTGGCCGTCGCCCCGGGTTGCGGCCACGCCCCGGGACGCCTCCTTCCAGGACTCCTCCCAGGATTCCTCTACCTAGAGGCCACCCCGTGTCATCCGTGACTGCGCAATCCGCCGCGGCGGAACGTCCGCTGCTCGCCATCGGCCTGGTGGTGATGGCCATGGTCCTGTTCTCGGCAACGGACGGCGCGGCCAAGCATCTGACCACACGGCTGTCGGCCGAGCAGATCCTGTGGGTTCGGTACGCGGTGGTGCTCGGCGTGCTGCTACCGTTCATCGCCTGCAAGCGTGGTGGACCGGTGTTCGCGACGCGCAAGCCGGGCTTGCACATCGCTCGTGGCTTGCTGGTGACGCTCTCGAGCCTGCTGTTCACCTCCGCGCTCGCACACCTGCCCCTGGCCCTGTGCACCGCGTTGGGTTTCGTCGCGCCACTCTATGTGACGGCGCTGTCCATCCCGTTCCTGGGCGAGCGGGTGGGCGTGCGACGCTGGGTCGCGGTCGGCGTCGGCTTCCTGGGCGTGATGGTCATCCTGCGCCCGGGCACGGCCGGCTTCGAGTGGCCGATGCTGATCCCCTTGCTATCTTCGCTGTGCTGGGCCGGCAGTCTGATCATCACCCGAGTGATGCGCGGCAGCGAGCGGGCGCTGACCGTGCTGGCCTGGTCGAGCCTGGTCGGATTCGTGGCCATGGCGCCGCTGGCCGTACCGAGCTGGCGCGCACCGGACACCTTCGAGTGGAGCCTGCTCGTTTCGGTGGGTCTGCTCAACGCGCTGGCGCAGTACCTGGTGATCCACGCCTTCA
>JAGRHX010000944.1 GCA_020444775.1 Gammaproteobacteria bacterium | reverse complement strand
CCGGCAACTACGTGGGCGAGATGGCGCTGGTCTCGGACACGCCGCGATCGGCGACCGTGCGCGCCGCGGCCAACGGCACCGAGACCATTCGTATAGAGGGCGAGGCGGTCAAGGCGCTGCTCGAGCAGAGCCCGCGACTGCGTCGTGACGTGGAGGACAAGTTCAGGGAGAGGATCAGTCGCAACGAGAGCCTGAGCGCGCAGCCGGAGGCGAGCAGCGTCATCGAGTTCCTGCTCCAGCAGGGGCTGGGCGAGGCCACGGACGTGCTGATCATCGACGAATCCATCTGCATCCGTTGTGACAACTGCGAGCGAGCCTGCGCCGGCACCCATCAAGGTGTGTCGCGCCTGGACCGGGAATCGGGGCCACGCTACGCGAATCTGCACGTGCCGACCTCCTGCCGCCACTGCGAGCATCCGTACTGCATGAGCGACTGTCCGCCGGATGCCATCCATCGCTCGCAAAGCGGCGAGGTCTATGTCAACGACGCCTGCATAGGCTGTGGCAACTGTGTGCGCAACTGCCCCTATGGCGTCATCCAGCTCGCCGCGCCACGCCCCGGGCCGAGCGGATTCCTGTCCCGCCTGCTGGGCTCGTGGAACGGCCAGAGAAGGGCCGGCAATGAAGAGAGCCAGGCCAAGCTCGCGGTCAAATGCGACATGTGCACCGGCCTCACCGGTGGGCCGGCCTGCGTGCGTGCCTGCCCGACCGGGGCCGCAGCGCGGGTCCGTCCGGAGGACTTCTTCGCGCTGGTCGCGCGCACCTGAGCGGCCGGCCAGATGAGCTCACTGCCACACGAGTCCTTTCTTGCCTACCGGCGCAGGCGCTATCTGTGGATAGCCGCTGGCCTTGCGCTGCTGTGCCTGCTGGCGCTGTGGCTGGACGAGCCGCCGTTCGGCGTGATTCGCGGCGACACGCCGCTCGGTTATGTGCTGGGCTGTATCGGCGCGGCGCTCATCCTCTGGCTGAGCTGGTTCGGGATCCGCAAGCGACGCTATGAGCATGGCCGGCGCCCGCTCAGCGGCTGGCTGTCGGCGCACGTCTATCTGGGCTGTGCCCTGCCGGTGATCGTCACCGCCCACAGCGGCCTGGAGTTCGGTCCGAACGTCCACCTGCTCGCCTATCTGCTGACCCTGGCCTGCGTGCTCAGCGGCATCCTGGGTGTGCTCGCCTATCGTCGCTATCCGGCGATGATGACCCGCAACCGCGGCGGTCTGTCGATTGACGAGATGCTCAACCAGATCACCGGTATCGACGCCGAATGTCGGACCGAGAGCATGAACCTGCCCGACCGCGTCAATCAGGCCGTGCATCGGGCCAGCCACCAGACACGCATCGCCGGCAATCTGCTGCAACGCATGCTGCCCGCTCTGCAACCATGCGCCACTCGTGAGGCGCTGCGCGTGGCGCAGGCCGAGGTGCAGTCCATCGGCGCCGCCGACAGCGCGGCATTGCGCCGACTGATCGGCTTGCTCACCCGCAAGCAGACCCTGCTGGAGAAGGCCCGAAGCGAGATCCGGATGAGCACCCTGCTCGAAATCTGGCTGTTCGCGCACGTACCGCTCAGCGTCGCCCTGCTTGCCGCGCTGCTCCTGCACGTGGTTTCGGTCCACTACTACTGGTAGCGACGATGCGTTGCAGGATCATCCAGCTCAGCCGCGCCGGTAGTGCGACCCGACTGGCCCGCGAGGTGAGCATCGAGGCACACAGCCTGCGGATCGGGCGGGGTACCGGCAACGAGATATTCCTCCCCGATCCACGCGTTGCCCTGCACGCCGCGAGCATCTTCACCGACGACGACGGTCTGCGTCTGGTGGCGACCGGCAGTCAGGCGATCGAGCTGAACGGCACACCGGTGCCGGGCGCGCGTCTGCGCATCGACGACTCGGTTCGTATAGGTCCCTACGAGATACGTATCGTCGATCCGGGCGAGGAACACGACCTCGCCTGCAGCGTCGAGCTGGTGCAGACGCTGCCGCAATCACCCGTGCAGATGCCACCAGCGCTGGGCCAGGGCCGCAACCCACTGCTGCGCAAACGGGTGCTCGGTACCGTGCTGGCCCTGACAGTGCTGGTGGTCTTCGGTCTGCTACCGCTGATCGGCGATCTGGTGCAGGGCGAATCGACCCGACCGGCGCTGCTGACGGCTCGATCTCCGGCCTCATCCTGGGCGACATGGCGAGAGCTGTGGAGCGCCGGTCACAGCGCCAACGCGCACGGCTTCTTCGCCGAGCAGTGCCGTGTCTGTCATACGGCCCCGTTCCAGCCGGTCGCCAGTGCTCGCTGTCTGGATTGCCACCGCGATCTGGCCCGCCACGGTCTGAGCTCGACGGCGCCCACACCGGCCGGAGGGCCCCATGCGGGCGCCGCCGGCGAATGCCGGGACTGTCACGAGGAGCACAGCGGAGCCCGCCAGCTCACCCGCAACAGCGATGCATTCTGCATAGCCTGCCATGCCGATCCGCGGGCCCACAAACCCGGCTCGCTGCTGCTGGCGGTCAGCGGTTTCGAGCAGGGTCATCCACCGTTCAGGCTGGCTGGCTACCGGCTGCTGGCCGAGGGTCCGATTCAAACGTGGGGTAAACGGGCCCTGGCGCCCGCCATCGATCGCTCGAATCTGAACTATGCGCACAAGGCCCATGGCGGCGCGGTGGACGGGGTCAGGCACCCGACCCTGGGCCGTTGGAAATTCGGCTGCGCCGATTGTCACGATCGTGAGCCGGACGGCACCGGTTTTCGCCCGGTACGCTATCAGGCACATTGCGCCGACTGTCACCGGCTGGCGCTCGACATCGACGATGAGCGCACCCGGCTGCCGCACGATCGGGCCACGCTGTTCACGCAGAGCACCGCCAACATGCTGACCGCAGCGCTAGTGGCCGGCGACTGGCCTGCACGTCTGCAACGGGCCGCGGCCCGCGCGGGCGAGGACGCCGCGGCGCGCGGCGAGCATCTCGCCACATGGTTCGCGGATCTGGACGCCACGGTGCACCCGGACGAGCCGCTGGGTGATGACGCGCTGGCGCGTATCCAGGCGCGGGTCCAGGACCCGGCCTTCGGCGAGCAGGCCTGTGGCCTGTGCCACGAGATCAGCGCGCCGGATGGAGCGACGCATAGTGCGACGGCCGGCGCGACCGGGTCATCTGCTGGTTGGTCCACCGCGCCGCTGCGGGTCGCCGAGCAATGGTTCGCGTTCGCCCGCTTCGACCATCGTCGTCATCAACAGATTGGCTGCAACGACTGCCACAAGGCCACCGCCTCGGCGTCCGCACGTGACGTGATCATCCCCGACATCGAGCTGTGCAAGGGCTGTCATGTGGGTCAGGACGCGGCCGATGGACGGCTGCGCGCCGAGGTGCGGATCCGCTGCGTGGACTGCCACCAGTTCCATCATCTAGGCCCACCCTACCGGCGGGCCGAGCGCTGAGCCAAAGCCGCGCTCAGTTCGACTCGGCGGTCTTGAAGAACTCGGAGATCTTGAAGAACCCGGGGGGTCTTGAAGAACTCGGGGGTCTTGAAGAAATCGAGCCGTAAAGGCCTGGCGTGGCACCAGGCTTCCAATTGCCGTTCGACCGGTCGCCGATTCGAACGCCTCAGCTCGGGCTCTCAGCGCGTAGCTTGGCCGCGATGTACTCGCGATGGCGAAGATGCAGCAGATCGGCGATCTTGCGGACCAGATGGGCCTCGTGCTTGTCCACCTCGCCATCGGCATGCGCGACCCGCCAGAGCATCTCCACCACCTCGATCTTCTCGTCGGGCTCGAACCGGTCGTTGATCGTCGAGGTGAACTCGAATAGCGAGGTGGCATCGTCGGCGCGCGAATCCGCGAGCTCCAACAGCGCCTCGGTCTCCTCGTCGGGCAACGAGAAGATCTGGGTGAGAGCCCGCGCCACGGTGTCGCGTTCGGCCTGGTGCACATCGCGGTCGGCACGCATCATCTCGACCAGCAACGCCGCGACCGCGAGTTGCCGGCCGTGCTCGGCGGCGCGCGCATCGGCGCTCGCCGCCTCCTCCATGGCCTGGGTGAACATCTGCTTGAGACGGTCGAAGATCATGGCTCGGGTACCTCTGGCCTGTGATTCGCTAGCGGCCCGGGCTGGCCAGCAGCTCCAGCATCACCCGATTGAACGCATCCGGCCTGTCGTACATCACCCAGTGGCCGGCGCCCTCGATCACCTCGAATCGGCAATCGGGTTGGATACGCCGGAACACCGCTTCACGCAGGTGCACCTCGCCGGCCGCTATGGCGTCGCGTGAGCCCCAGATACCACTGATCGCACAGCTGCAACGCTCGAGCGCGCGCGCCGCCAGATCGGTGAAGGGGATGTCGCCGCTACGCACCCGTGCCCGACGCACCGTCTCGCGTTGCAGATACACGGCCAGCGCATCGATGCGTTCCGGGTCGGCGAGCATCAACACCGAGAGGTTATGACGATGGGTGGCGTCGAGCTCGGCCTCACTCATGTCGGCACGCTGCTTGCGCAGCTCGAGCTTGACCGTGGACCGGATCCCGAGCGCGCCCGGCGCGATACCGATGTAGCGGCCCACCCGCTCGGCGCCGATGGCGGCCACGTGGCTGCCGACGATGCCGCCAAAGGAGAAGCCGGCGATGTTCACCCCGGAGGCATCCGGCAACAGCGTCTGGATACCCTGCCAGACGATCTCCGCGAGCGGACCGGGCGAGTACTCCCCAGGTGGCTCGGCCGAGTCACCGAGCCCGGGCAGATCCAGGCAATAGACCGAGTAGTGTCGACTCAGAGGTATCACGTTGAGGATGAAATGACGCCACGAGCCGAATCCACCATGCAACAGGATCAGGGGCTGACGGCCCGGCTCGCCGAACCGACGCCAGGCCAGCCTGCCCGTGCCGCACGCGGTGTGCAGCAGCGTGCAACGCGCGTGCACCTGGGCTTCGAACTCGGCGGGAGACATGCCCGGCACGTAGCGTGGCTCCTCGGCCAGCGGCTCCGGCACAACGCTCATGGTTCGATCATCCAGGTCGTGAACGACGACACCGGCTCGCGCTCGGTTCGCCAGATGTTCTCCGGAGCGCTCATGTCACCATAGCCCAGCGACATACCGCAGATGATGTGGTCGCTGTCGGGGATCCCCAGCACCTCGCGAATGGTGGAGTGGAAGCCACAGAAGGCGGCCTGCGCACAGGTGTGCAGCCCCAGACCACGGGCCGCGATCATCACGCTCTGCAAGAACATGCCGTAGTCGAGCCAGCTGCCGGTATTCAAGCGCTTGTCCATGCTGAATATCAGCCCCACCGGCGCGCCGAAGAAATCGAAGTTCTTGGCATGCTGATCCCGGGTCTTCTCACGCTCGCCCTTGCCGATGCCCAGCGCGCCATACAGCCCCCAACCACAGGCCCGGCGTCTGCCCAGATAGGGCTCGAACCAATCGGTCGGATAGTACTGATACTCCCGCTCTTCCTCGGGCCCGCTCAAGAACGCCTCGGTCAGGGCCGCGGACAGACGCCGACGTGTCTCACCCATGGTGACGTGCACCTTCCACGGCTGGATGTTGGTGCCGCTGGGCGCGTAACGCGCAATCTCCAGCATCTTCTCCACCGTTTCACGGCTGACCGGCTTGTCCAGATAACGCCGACAGGACAGGCGGGTCTTGATTGCCTGCTCCACGCTCAGCGCGGCATCGGATTGGGATTGGGAGAATTGCGTATGGGATTGGTCTTCGGACTGATCGGGCACGTTCATCGTCTTCGTTGGGCTCCGTTCGGGTCGGGTGTGACCGGCCACGAACCCGCCGGCATCGTGACCATGAGCGCGGCATTGTGCCATCTTGCCGCGCGACCTGGACGCGGTGACCCGCCCGGCCCCAGATCGAGCAGCGTACACTCTACAATCATGCCGCCGCCGATGGGTCACCGACCGTGATCGTCAAGCCCCATCCGGCCCCGGACCGCTGCTTGCCGGTCATCGCTCGCATTGGAGAGGCTGCTTGTCCACGCGAACATCGTTGAACCCATCGGCCCGGGACGAACTGGTCGCCACCGCGCTGGCGATGCTACTGACGATCTGCAGCGTCCTGCTCGGACTCGCCTACAGCCCGGCTGGCAGTGCCCAGACTCGATCCACCACCGCCGAGGAAGGTCCGGCGACCGCTATTGGCGGCAACAGTGAGGCGGCCAGCCGTCCGCAAGAAGGTCTGAGCCTCGAGCAGATCGACGCGCGCATCAAGGAGCTGGAGGGGGGCCTCAACCCCGAGGACAGCGTCCAGACACAGACCCTGGAGCTGTACCGGACGGTGCGCTCTCGGGTCGAGGCGAAGCTGGATCACGATCGCGCCGCCAACGAATACAGACGCATCATCCAGAACGGTCCGGAAGAGCTGGCGAGCCTGGAGAAGACCCTCGCGGCAAGCCCGGCGCCGATCCCTACGCTCGACCCCCAAACCCCCGCCAACGTCGTCGAGCAGCGTCTGATCGAGACCCGCAGCGCGCTGGCCGCGGCGCGTAGCACGGTCGCGGAAGCCGACAAGACCCTGGCCGAGCTCAAGGATCGACCGAGTCGCGCCGCGGCCGAGGCCAGCGAGGCGCGCGCGGCAATCACCCGCATCGACAACGAGGACGGTGCCCAGCCCGCGGATGCGCCGGCAGCGCTGAAGGCGGCACGTGCACTCGCCCTGACCGCGCGTAAGGAAGCACGACTTGCACAGCTGGCTCGCATCGAGCAGGAGCTGTTGAGCCTGGACATTCGCACCCGCCTGGTGCAGGCCAGACGGACCCTGGCGGCACGCGAGGTCACACGCCTGGACGAGCAGGCCAAGGCCCTGGAGACGCAGCTCACTGCGCAGCGCGCGAGCGAGGCTCAAAGTGCCCTGAAACGCGCCGAGGCCGCGCAGCGCGAGGCCGCGGGCAAGCACCCTCTGTTGGCCGCCGTCGCGGGGGAGAACGCGCGGCTCTCGCAGACGCTCGCCGACCAGCTGCAGCGTCTCGAGGGCTTCCGCCAGCAGCTGCTGCGAATCAAGTCCGAGGCCGAGGACATAGGACGCAGCTTCAAGACGGCCAGACAACGGGTGGAGCTGTCACGGCTCTCGGACACCCTGGGTCAGGTGCTACGCGAGCAACGCAACCGCCTTCCCGATGTCCGTCGGTATCGGGTCAATGCGGAACAGCGCAGCGAGCTGCTCGGCAGCATCAACCTCGCGCAGCTCGAGGTGGACGAGCAGCGCCAGGCCCTGGTGGATCTGGAGGCGGCGGTCGGCCGGGTGCTCCGCGAGGCGGGTCTCGCCGACTCGGAGTCGATGCGCCAGGAGGTGCGCACGCTGCTCACCGAGCGTGAGCCGGTGCTCGGCCAGCTGTCCAGGGCCTACTCCGATCAATCCCGCCTGCTCACCGAGATGGATGTCGAGCAACGCCAGCTGGTGGCGGTCGCGGTCGAGTATGGCGCGTTCCTGGACCGCCACCTGATCTGGACCCCAAGCGTGCGGCCCTTCGGCATGCAGGTCGTCTACGAGCAGCCCGCGGCCTGGGCCTACCTGCTGACGCCGACGGTCTGGATCGAAGTGCTCGGCGATCTGCTGCGCCAGGTGCGTATACACATGGTGAGCTCGTTGCTGACGGTTGTGCTGATCGTCTACCTGTTCTGGTCGAATCGACGTACCGGCGCGCACCTGCGTGCCCTGACCGAACGCATGCGACGGATTCGCGACGACAGTTTCGGTCATACCTTGAACGCGCTGTTCATCACCATCCTGATTCCGATGCCCTGGTTCCTGCTGCTCGGTGGCGCCGGTCTGCTGCTGGACTCGGCCATCCACGCCGGCGAGTTCAGTCGCGCGGTGGGTGCTGGCCTCATCAACGGCGCCCTGCTGTGCTTCGGCGCCATGCTGTTGCGTGGCGTGATGCGCTCCTCGGGGCTGGGTGAGGCTCACTTCAACTGGAACCCCGACAGCATGCGGCGCAGCCGGCGCACCATCGACTGGTGGATCCTGGTCAGCGTGCCAGCAATGGTGCTCGCCACGGCCTTCGACCTGCAAAGCAATACCGCCTACCGGGAGAGCATCGGTCGCAGCCTGTTCGTGATCAGCACTTTGGCCCTGAGCTATCTGGCCTGGCGCCTGCTGCATCCCAGGTACGGGCTGCCGGCCAGCCTGCTGAGCGCCCATCCGGACGGCTGGTTGTCGCGTCTGCGTCCGGTCTGGTACCCGGCCGCCATCCTGGTCCCGGTATCGTTGGCCGTGCTCGCCGCGCTGGGCTATGTCTACACGGCACGCCAGCTGGAGCTGCGTCTGGTGACCACGGTGGCCATGTTCGCGGGCCTCATCGTGCTGCGCTACATGGTCTTCAGATGGTTGCAGGTGACGCGACGCAAGCATGCCCTGCAAAAGGCCCGTGAGCGCTGGGAGGCACGACGCCAGCAACAGAACGAGCCCGAGAGCGATGCAGCGGTCGTCGAGGAGCCGCAGATCGACATCGAGGAGGTCGGCGAGCAGACCCGGCATCTGATCAACACGGCGCTCAACATCGCCATGCTGATCGGTCTGTGGCTGGTGTGGAGCGCGGTCATACCGGCGCTCGGTGTGCTCAACGAGGTCGAGCTGTGGCGTCACACCACCAGCGTGGACGGTCAGATGGACAGCGTGCCGGTCACCCTGCAGGGCCTGCTGGTGATGCTGTTCGTGATCTTCATGACCACCGCCGCGGCGCGCAATCTGCCTGGCGTGCTGGAGATCGCCGTGCTGCAACGCCTGCCGCTGGACTTCGGCAGCCGCTACGCGATCAGCACGGTGATGCAGTACATCATCGCGGCTATCGGCATCCTCTATGCGTTCAGCACGGTCGGCGTCGCCTGGGCCGATGTGCAATGGCTCGTGGCGGCCCTCAGCGTCGGCCTGGGCTTCGGCCTGCA
>JAGRHX010000943.1 GCA_020444775.1 Gammaproteobacteria bacterium | reverse complement strand
TCGACGACGCCGATGACCGGCAGCGGCAGACCGATACGAAAGGCCTGCCAGGCCGTCTGCATGGCGGCCGCGCAGGACCAGGGATCGGCGCCGAGCAGAGCCGGCTTGAGACAGTGCTCGATGCCCGCGACCACCACCGCCGGCGGCAGGCCTCCCGTCCAGGCCAGCGCGTCACCCCGCCCGGCGTCCTCGCAGCGCACTGTGACATGCACGCCCCTGACGTCCATGTCGCGGATACCGCACCAGGAGAAACCCTGACCGACGTCCACCACCTTGGCCTCGATCTCGGTGATTTGCATGGCTTCGTGCTCCCTGTGTCGATTCGAAATTGTCGCGTGAAGACAGACGCGGTGGGGCTCAGCGTGACTCGATCTCGTCGATACGCGCCGAAGGCGAGATGTGATTGAGGCTGACGCGGGTCTCGATGACCGCCGCCCCGGGATGGGCCATCGCCTCGGCGACCACCGCTTCGACCTCCGCCTCGGTCTCGATCTTGAACCCTCGGGCACCGAAAGCCTCGCCCCAGGCCGCGAAGTCCGGGTTGCGCAGCGCGGTGGATGTCACCCGGCCGGGAAAGGCCTTGGCCTGGTGCATGCGAATGGTGCCATAGGCATTGTTGTTGGAGACGAAAATCTTCAACGGCACGTCGTATTGGATGGCGGTGGCCAGCTCGTTGCCGGTCATCAAGGCGCCACCGTCACCGACGAAGACGACGACCTGACGACCGGGGGTGGACAGGCCGGCGGCGACGCCGGAGGGCACGCCCGGGCCCATTGCGCCGACGGTTGCGCCGATGAACAGGTTGTCCGGCCCCATGTGCAGATAGCGCGAGGGCCAGCTCGAGAAGTTGCCGGCATCGCAGGTGACCACCGCGTCCGCGGCCAGGTGCTTGTTGATGGCCTCGGTGACGTGGCCGAAGACCACGCCATCGTTGGCCGAGCGTGGCTCCCAGCTCATGATCCGCCTGTGCAGCTCGTTGAGCCGCTTCACCCATTGGCTGCGCTTGCCAGCCGCGCTGGACGCCGCCGCGGTCTCACGCCCGTTCAGCATTGCCTTGATGAACTGATGGGGATCGCAGCCCAGCGCCAGGGTCGGCTGATAGACGCGGCCGACCTCTTCTGGATCCGGCCAGACGTGAATCAGTGGCTGGTCCGGAATGGGGGCACGCGGAAAGGTGAAACCCTGGCTCATCGAAGGTCCGATACGCTCGCCGATGACCAGCAGCAGGTCCGATTCGCGCATCGCGCCGAGCAGCTCGCCCGGCGCGCGGTTGGCCAGGCGACCCGCCGCATTCGGATGACGGCTGTCGAAGACGTGAAAACGCCGTTGCGGGGTCGCGACCGGCAGCTCGAAGGCCTCGGCAAAGCGCACCAGATCGCCGAGTGCCGCGGCGCCGTGCAGTCGACCCCCCGCAATCACCAGCGGACGCTCGGCCTGATCCAGCATCTGCAGGGCACGCGCCGCGTCCTCGGGGGTCGGCGCGGTGGTCGCGATCGGCCGGGGCCCGAGCGGCTCTGCCTTGGACTCGCCGTACAGCACGTCCTCGGGCAGCACCAGCACCACCGGACCCGGCGTGCCGGAGCGGGCGATGTGGAAGGCTCTCGCGGCATCCTCGGCGATGTTGTCGCCGTCGACCACTTCGATGACCATCTTCGCCGTGTCCGAGAAGGTCTTGGCGTAGTTCATCTCCTGCAGCGTGAGCCGGCCGAGCTCGTTCAGATCCGCCTGTCCGACCAGGAACACGACCGGCTCCGCGTCGTGCCAGGCCACGTGCAGCGCGATCGCAGCATTCATTGCGCCGGGGCCACGGCTGATGATGCACACGCCCGGCTCGTTGCGCAGACGGGCGTGGGCGAGGGCCATGAAGCCGGCGCCACCCTCGTGCCTGCAGACCACCAGCTGCATGTCGGGGTAATCGATGAATGCATCGGTGAGGGGGAGAAAGCTCTCGCCTGGAACACAATAGGCGACGTCCACACCGTGCGCGTGCAGCGTCGCGGCGAGCACCTGGGCAGCGGACCGACTCATGGAATGACCTCGCGTGGTAGTCGACCAGAGACGCTGGCCGGGATTCGACGACAGGGTTGGAAGGGAAACGCTGACTCATCAGCGCTTCCCTCGAGCTGAGCGGAAAGCGCATTGTCGCTTCGCGCTGCTGATTCATGCCATGGTGATTGATTGCATGGATGGAATGAATCGGCGTTTCCGAAGGGCCCGGGGCCCGACGCGGTGCTCCACAATAGTGACTTTGACGCGGCGGGGCTAGAGCGAGGCAGGGCTCTTCGGGGCCTGCCTGCCGGCCGCCGCGGGCGGGTGACCAAAGAGATGGGCCAGCGATATATGTCGGCGAGATGGAAGGTGGGTGATGAGTCTAGAGGATCAGATCGTCGACCTGCAGACGCGGGTCGCCTATCAAGAGCAGGGGATCGCCGAGCTGAGCGACGCGCTCGCGCATCAGCAGCGGCGCATCGAGCAGCTGACCGAGGCGATTCGCGCGTTGGTCCAGCGGCTGGACGAACGGATGCCGGAGCCGGCTGCCGAGGACCGGCCGCCGCCGCACTACTGAGGCGACGGCGCCGCGCGGGGGGTGTCAGCGCGTCTGTAGGGTGTCCCAGTACAGCCGGCAGACCTGATCCGTCACATCGGCGAAGACCGGTGCCGCGGCGGCGGGAATCGACAGTCGGGCAGCGGAACGACGCAAGCGCTCGCTAAGCGCTTCCGGCTGCAGGATGCTGTCCCGACCATCGAACAGCCCGGTCGGTAACGGTGTCGAGCGGGCCGCAAGACGTGCGAAGGGGCTGTTCGTAGCGGTGTCGGCCGCGGCGCTGGATCCGGCCCCATTCGCGTCCGTGGTGCGCTCGAAGTCGACCCAGTCCAGGCGCTTGATGGTGTGCTCGTCCAGTGCTCCGCCCGCGGGCTTCGGACTCGGACCGACGCCGCTCGCGCTGGTGGTCTCGTCGGATGGCGCAGCGCCCGGGCCGACCGGATCGCACAGCAGCTCGTCACGCACGGTCTTCATCAGCACCTGCTTGAAGGCCTGCTCCATCGGTCGTAGCTCGACCATCGCGTAGAAATAGCCGGCGCGTGTAGAGGCGTCCTCACCCCACTCGGTGAGCAGGGTCAGCAGCTCGTGCATGCGTCGGAAGACCTCGCCACCGACCATGTCCAGATAACGTTCGACGAAGCGCCAGTCGCGAGCCCCGAACAGCTGCGGCAGACGGGTCTGCAGCTTCACCTGCACCCGGTCGGACAGCCGCGACAGCGACTGGAAGACGGTCGGGTCGATGTTCTGCGCGAGCAGACCGATCTCCTCGTAGTCGTCGTCACGACGGACCCGCTTCACCTCGCATTCCAGGTTGAACGGGTCACTGCTCTCCGGCAGGCGCAACAGCAGCATCATGCGGTCACCGACCTCGGTGGGCGCGACCCGGGCGGTGGGATTGAGCGCGGAGCGCAAGACCCGTGAGAGGCGAATGCCGCTGCTGCTGAAATCCCAGATGAAGGCCTTGGACGGCGCCTGCTCGCCGTGCATGCAGTAGGCCGACAGGTGGATCGGATAGCGTAGATGCTCGCGTCGCTCGCTGCCCAGGCCGATACCGTCCTGATCGCTGTCGGGACTGCCATTATCGAAGCCGCCCGAGAGGTTGCCGAAGTCGATATCGATGTATGAGTCGCTGCCGATCATCGTGCTCGGTTCTCGTCTGTTCCCAATCCGCCGGGTACTGTCCGGGCCCGCGCGGGCATGCGCGTGGTACCCCCACGAAGCAGGTTTCGGGCCAGACGTTCCAGAATTGAGCGGGGTCCCCTGGAAGTGTGCACGAACGCACACCCGGTGGTCGGGATACGCGGGATGACGCGGCGAGCCGGTGAGAAATCCAGGCTGGTGACACGTTTGCGGCGCCACCGCTGGTCCGCCAGGCGGTGTCTGCCGTGGTCACGGCCGGTCGTGGATGATGCGGGTGTCGCCGTTCGGCGTCAGTGCTCCGGATCCAGGACCTGGATCTGCACGTCTGCGGCCGCAGTCCGGCCCGGCGCCGGATCGCTCAGCTCGACCAAAGCCCAGGTCGCGGCGCCGCCGACCAGATCGGTAGGTGAGCCGCACCAGGCGCCCGTGGTGCCACGCGCCTCGACCTGCAACGCCGCGTGATGGTGGCCCAGGGCGACGTAGTCGCAGCCGCTGTCGCCGATCTCGTGCTCGTGCACCGGCGACGAGCGGTCGGTGTCGGCGCCTTCCGGGACGTAGATGCCGTGCCCCATCCCCAGGTACCAGCGCACCCCGGACGGTCGCGTCGGGCAGCCTTGTAGGGGGCGGTGCGCCGGGGAGTGATCGAGCATGCCCTTACCCCATACCGCCACGCTTAGCGACTCGATGATCCGGGTCTCACCCGCCGGGTCCATGAGCAGGGTGACGTTGTCGATGGCATTGAAGTCGTGCCGACGGTAGATGGCGTTGTCCAGCAGGCAGTCGTGATTGCCCGGGATCATGACCACCGGACACGGCTGATCGCCCAGCACCTGCATCGCCCAATGGATGGTGTCGGTGCTCGCATCGTTGGCGTCGAACAGATCGCCGGCGAGCAACAGCAGATCCGGTTGGCTGCGCGCCATGGCCTGCAGGGTGCGCATGAAGGCCGTGCGGTAGATCTGTGGCGCATGGTCGTCGGCATCCAGGTGGATGTCCGAGCAGTGCGCGATTCGCAAGGTCGGTGCGGGCATCGTCAGGACGGCTCGCGGTTGGCGTCCAGAAACGGTGTCACGGCCTCGAGGAAGCCGGCGGTGTTCTGCGAGTGCACGTTGTGGCCGCAATCGGGGACCGTGACCAGCGCGCCACGCGGCAGCGCCTCGGCAAAGCGGTTCGCGGCATCGGCGCTCAGCACGTTGGACTTCTCGCCACGCACCACCAGCACCGGCATGTCCAGCGTGCGCACCGCATCCAGGGTCAACGGGCTGGTGGCGCGATCGAGCAGACCGAGCTTGCGCGGCGCCCGGTCGCACTTGCTGATGTACTTGCCGTCGGCGCGCCGGAACAGG
>JAGRHX010000942.1 GCA_020444775.1 Gammaproteobacteria bacterium | reverse complement strand
GGGGCCGGCAAGACCACCCTGGTGCGTGGCATGCTGCGTGGTCTGGGGCATGTCGGGCCGGTCAAGAGTCCGACCTTCAGCGTGCTCGAACCGTACGAGAGCGAGCGCTTCGAGCTGTACCACTTCGACCTGTATCGGCTGGCGGACGGCGATGAGCTGGAGATGATCGGTGCCCGCGACTACTTTCGCAACGACGCAATCTGTGTGTTCGAATGGCCTGAGCGGGCCCATGGTTGGCTGCCGGCCGCAGCCCTTGTGATCGTCATCGAGCCGCTGTCCCCGGGGCGAGCGGCTCTCGAGCGCGAGCCGAACGACGACGACCGGTCCGGACCGGCGCCCGAAGGACGATGGGTCGAGCTGCGCGCTCATCATCGCTCCGCGCTGGCCCTGCTCGACGCACTCGATACCCTGGCGCCAGCGGACGCACGGTGCCTGATCCCTCGGGGCCGGGCCTGAATCGCTGAGTCGCTGACCGCTCGCTGGCGAGGCGAGCCGCGCTTGCGGCGTTCTCCCGATTCTCCCGGTTCTCTTCCCAGATCGTCCCATCGGTCTTCCCCGGGTCTTCCCCGGGTCTTCCCCGGCTCCTCCCCGAGGTCCGCCACTGCCCGGCTGGCACCTGGCCCGGGCACTTCTGGTCGTCTCCCGGGGCGCTTGCCGCCCGGATCGGGGCAGAAATCAAAGGTATCAGTTGAGGAGTTTGCAATAAGTCTTCGATTAATATAGAAATATCTTCCGGTTCTGCCATACTTCAAGCCATGCGAGCGTGTGCAGGTCTATTTCTGCTGGTGTTTTCCTTCGTCGCCTCGGCCGTCACCGAGGTCGAGGGCGTTCGCATATGGCCGGCTCCCGACCACACCCGGGTCGTGCTCGACATGAGCGCGCAGGCCACCCACCGTCTGTTTGTGCTCTCCAACCCTGAGCGCGTGGTCGTGGACATCCACGATTCGCGGCTGAGTGGCTATCTGCCACGCGTCGCGGCTGACGACACCTTCGTCTCGGGGGTGCGGACCGCGCGCCACGAGAATGGCGCGCTGCGCGTGGTGCTGGACGTGAAGCGGGCCGTGCGGCCGCGTAGCTTCCTGTTGCGTCCCAGCCTCGAGTACGGCCACCGGCTGGTCATCGACCTGTTCGAACCGCGCCGGCAACCGGAGTCCATCGGTAGCGCACCTTCGGCGCCCGGGCCGAGCCCGGCTCGCGAGCGTCGTGATGTGGTGATAGCGTTGGATCCGGGACACGGTGGTGAGGATCCGGGCGCGATCGGACGTTCCGGCACGCGTGAGAAGTCGGTGGTGTTCGCGATTGCGCAGCGCTTGAAGCAGCTCATCGACAACGAGCCGGGTATGCGGGCTGTGCTCACCCGCAGCGGCGACTACTACGTGCGCTTGCGGGAGCGTATGGAGATCGCGCGCGGCCACGGTGCGGACCTGTTCGTGTCCATTCACGCCGATGCGTTCAGGGACCATCGGGTTCGCGGCAGCTCCGTTTACATATTGTCACGGCGCGGCGCCAGCAGCGAGGCGGCTCGTTGGCTAGCGACCCAGGAGAACTCGGCCGATCTGGCTGGCGGGGTCTCGCTGGACGACAAGGACGAGCTGCTGGCCTCGGTACTGCTGGATCTGTCCCAGACCGCGACCCTGAGTGCCAGCACCGACGCCGCCGGACGCATCCTGCATCAGCTCAAGCGAGTCGGGCGTACCCACAAGCGGCATGTGGAGCGGGCCGGCTTCATGGTCCTCAAGTCGCCTGACATTCCTTCGATCCTGGTCGAGACCGCGTTCCTGTCCAATCCGAATGACGAGCGCAGTCTCAATGAGCCGCGTTATCAGTACGCGCTGTCCAAGGCCTTGTTGCGAGGCATCCGCGAGTTCTTCGTCGACAATCCGCCGCCGGACACGCGCTTCGCAATGCGCCGTCATACCATCACTCGTGGCGACACGCTGTCCGAGATCGCCACGCGCTATGGCGTGCCGCTGAACGAGCTGAAGCGTTCCAATCAGCTGCAGACCGATACCGTCCGTATCGGACAGGTGTTGACCATCCCCGCCAGCGACTCCTGAAGCGGGCCGCCGGATCCGGTCACGACAGGGGAGGCCGCCAGGCGATGCTGACGGTCCGGCTCATCAGTCGGCCAGCGCCCATAGGGCGCGCTGGATACGGCGCCGGTTCAGCATCATCTGCCAGCGGCTGCCGCCGAGCTGTCGCCAAAGCACCACCGAACGTAGTGCCGCCAGCAACAGCGCGCGGATCAGGTTGCTGTTGGGGGTGGGCTGCAGATAGGCCGGCTCGCCGCGCACCAGGATCTTCTGACCGAGCGGACTGATGTGGGTGACATAGAGATCGGCGAATCGGCCGATGATCGCCGGGTCCGTCCAATCGGTCTCGAACAGCCTCGGTACCGGCTGGTCGGTCGCGAAGCCATGCTCGCTGGCCAGCTCGCGAAGCAGATCACTGACCTCGGCGGCGGTCCCGGACTGACGCGCGAACCTACGTTCGAGATAGAGCACACCGGCCGCGTAGCGGGTCAGCTCCTCGTCCTCCGCCCCGCGTCCGGTGTCGAATTGACGCTTGAGTGTGTCCAGGCCAAGACGCAGGTTCTGGCGCCCCCCGTAGACCGCTTCGGTATCCGGGGCGTCCAGCACCAGCAAGGTGCCCAGACTTGCCCGCAAGGCCTCCAATGGATGCGCGCGCCCCTGACGCGCCAGGCGCTGGATCAGCACCAGGGCCTGGAACAGGCCGGCCAGGGCCAGGGTCTGGTCACGGATGACGGGCTCGCTCACGCCGGTCGCGCAGCCATGGCGGGACGTATCGACTCAGCAGCACGCGCACCCGCCTGCTCGATGGTGGCCGCGCCCAGACACGTGTCGCCCTGGTAGAAGACCACCGCCTGACCCGGTGTGATGGCCCGCTGCGGCCGATCGAAGCGCACCCGCAGCGCGGCGCTCTCGTCGCTATTCTCGTTCGAGTCTTGCAGGTGTTCGACCACACAGGCCTGATCCGGTTGGCGATAGCGTATCCGCGCGCTGCAGCGTAACGGTAGTGTCGGTGCTCGGGAGGCAATCCAGTGCGGACGGCTGGCGACCAGCACATCGTCCAGCAGTGCTGGATGATCGCCGCCCTGCGCCACCAGCAGGGTGTTGTCAGCCTGTCTCTTGTCGACCACGTACCACGGCAGGCCGCTGCCTGCTGCCCGACCGCCGATGCCCAGGCCCTGCCGCTGGCCGATCGTGTAGTAGGGCAGGCCGATGTGCTCGCCGACCTGGCAGTCGTCGTCGACATTGCGGATTGGTCCAGGGGTCTTGCGCATGTAGCGGGCCAGGAAGTCGCGGAACGGACGCTCGCCGATGAAGCAGATCCCGGTGCTGTCACGCTTGTCGTGCACCGGCAGCGCATGCGCCCGCGCCAGATCGCGCAGCGCCTGCTTGCGCAGGTGTCCGATTGGAAAGCAAGCGCGCGCGAGCTGTGTCTGGTCGAGCAGGGCCAGGAAGTAGCTCTGGTCCTTGGCCGGATCCGCACCCTTGAGCAAACGGTATTCGCCGTCCTCGTAGCCGAGTCGCGCGTAGTGCCCGGTGGCGACCGTGTCGAACCCCAGATCCTGCGCGTACTCGTGAAATGCCTTGAATTTGATCTCCTTGTTGCACAGCAGGTCCGGATTGGGCGTGCGACCGCGCCGATGCTCGGCCAGGAAGTGTGCGAACACGTCCTGCCAGTACTCGTAGGAGAAGTTGACCGTGCGCAGCGGCACGTCCAGATGCGCGCAGATTCGTTCGGCGTCGGCCAGATCCTGTGACGCGCTGCAGTACTCGGCGTCGTCGTCCTCTTCCCAGTTCTTCATGAACAGGGCCTCGATCCGCGGGTGCTCGCGCTTGAGCAGCATCAGGGCGACCGCCGAATCCACGCCACCGGACAGACCGACGACGATGCGGTTGGCGGGGCACTGTGCGGGCCCGATATCGGCGCAGGCCCGGTCGATCCCGGGCGTCTCGCGATCCATTGCCTCGGTGCGTTCCTGGTCGCTCATCTGTAGGTGAATTCGGTTGCGGCTACATTGATATCTCGAGTCCGGGAGATATCTCGAGTCCGGGAGATATCTCGAGTCCGGGAGATATCTCGAGTCCGGGAGATATCTCGAGTCCGGGATGACATCTCGAGTCCGGGATGTCCGAACCCGGAGGATTTCGGGTCGGAAGGCCTTCGAGTCACGAGATCCAGACCTTGGCTACCGAGCATCCGGATCGAGCAGATCGATCGGGCGCCTTCACGCACGCGCTACCCTGGATGTCGGTGGTCCCAGAGACGGGCCCAGGGAGGTCCCTCGGCGGCCCGGCGCCCGGGACGAACCCAACCTCGAGCGCCCCGACAGTGGGCCCGAGGTCAAGTATTGTAAACCTTTCACGTCTGGCGCTGCGTGCCGCTTGAACGTCTGGCCGCGACGCCCAAGCTAGGATCTGAGCTCACGCTCGGGCTCACGAGTGCTCGGTAGTGCGGTTCGGGTATGCAGCCCCACGACCTGCTGCTCGGATCGCCGACTGCTCGGATCAATTGTGCACATCGCCGGAGGCTGTGGACATGCAAGCTGTTGAAATCATCGCGCTGACCATGGGCGTCGCCTGGGCCAGCGGAATCAATCTCTATGCGGCGGTGCTGATGCTCGGCCTGATGGGGCTCGCAGGTCACATCCAGTTGCCTCCGGAGCTGCACGTGTTGATGGACCCGTTGGTGCTGCTTGCCGCGGGTTTCATGTACTGCGTCGAGTTCTTCGCCGACAAGGTGCCGTGGGGCGATTCGCTCTGGGACGTCGTCCACACCGTGGTCCGCCCGGCGGGCGCGATCTTGATCGGGCTGCAGGCCGTCGGCGAGACCCAGCCGGTCTTCCAGGTGGTGGTCGCGCTGCTCGCGGGCGGCGCGGCGGCGACGACCCACGCCGCCAAAGCCGGCACCCGCGTAGCGATCAACCACTCGCCCGAACCCGCCTCAAACATCGCCGTCAGCCTGGCGGAGGACGCCGGGGTGGTCGGCGGCGTCGCCCTGATCGCCGCCAGCCCGGTGCTCGCGCTCGCGGTCTTCACGGTGCTGCTCATCGCCCTCTGGATCTTGATGCCGCGGGTCTTTCGCCGGCTGCGCAGCGCCTGGTGGCTGCTGCTCAATCGCGGCGACGAAGGCAGGGCGCAATCGGGGTTGCCCCTCAATTGCACCGTCGATGAAGACATCGCGCTGAGCCGCCGCCTTCCCGCCCACACGTCGATCGACTGGGCAGTCCGGTGCGCGGCGGGGAAAGTGCGCGGCTTTTCGGCGATCCGCTCCCACATGGTCGGGTCGCTCGCCCATGCGGGCGGCGACGAAGGCGGTGCCAAATTCTGGGTCGCCGGCCGCCGCTGGTGGCGTCCGTTCGCGGTGCGGATCGATCTGGCAGGCTGCGAGATCCGGCGGGAGAGCCGCTTCCTCTCCGAGGTCGTGACCGCGTTCTCGCGGGGCGGCGACCGGCTGCTCACGCTCCGGCTGCCGCGCGGCAACGACTCAGCGCAGCGCGCCGGGGACCTTTGGCGCCGTCTCGAGGCCAATCTCGCGCCCCACGCCCACCACGTGGACGCCTACTTGCTGCAAGTGGCAGTGGCGCGAGACTACGAGCG
>JAGRHX010000941.1 GCA_020444775.1 Gammaproteobacteria bacterium | reverse complement strand
ATCGAAGCGGCCGGTGACGCCGATGCCATGGTCGTGGCGTCCTCGCCGGTCACCCGCGAGGTCATGACCGCGCTGGACAAGCTCAAGGTCGTGGTCCGTACCGGGGTCGGTTACGACGTCATCGACGTGCCGGCGGCGACCGAGCTCGGTGTGATCGTCGTCAACATCCCCGACCTGTGGGTGCGTGAGGTGGCCAACCACGCGGTCGGTCTGCTGCTGGCCTTGAACCGGCGCATCCCGATGGTCGACAAGCGCATACGCGAGGGTGTCTGGGTCAACACCGTGCCCGGCGGGTTCACCGGCGCCTTGCACGGCGAGACCTGCGGCATCGTCGGTCTGGGCAACATCGGCAGCGCCTTCGCGCGGCGTATGGCCGGCTTCGAGATGAAGCTCATCGGATGCGATCCCTATCAGAGCGACGCGCACTTCAAATCGCTGGGGGTGGAAAAGGTCAGCCTGGAAGAGCTGGCCGAGCGGGCCGACTACATCTCGGTGCATACCCTGCTGAACGATGAGACTCGACACCTCATCGGCGATCGGGTGTTCTCGCGCACCAAGCCGAACGCGATCCTCATCAATACCTCGCGTGGCCCGGTGGTCGACGAGCAGGCCTTGTACAAGGCCCTGGTCGACAAGCGACTGGCCGGTGCGGCCCTGGACGTGTGGGAGCGCGAGCCCATCGCGCCAGACCATCCGTTGCTCGGCCTGGACAACGTGATCGCGACCTCGCACGCGGCCTACTTCTCGTCGCCGGCGGTCGCCCAGGTGCCCGGCCGCTGCGGCGAGGAGATCGTCCGCGCGCTGCGCGGCGAGCGACCGATCAATGTGGTCAACGCCGAGATCTTCGAGCCCGGCGCCCGCCGCCGCGCCGCCGACTGAGCGCCGGAGGTCGCGACTCAAAGATAGCGGGCGAGGAACTGTGCCTGCACGTCGAAGGACTCCGGACCGTTGGCGACGTGCAGGCCGGGATAGGCGTGCAGGCGTTTGTCGCGCGAGCCGAGCATGTCGTACAGCTCGAGCTGTCCCTGCCGGTCGAAACGTTCGTCATCCCACTGGATGCTGAACAGCACCGGGACCGACAGCCGTGGCGCGAACTCGCGAAAGTGCCGGTCGATGCCGCTGCGTTGCACGCTCGATCCGCTGATGCCGGCCTTGCCGAGCACCGCGGCGCGGATACGCGGCTCGCTGGCGACCAGCGGCAGCCCGAACATGGTGCCCATCGAAACGCCCCAGTAGCCGACGCGCGCGCCGTCGACGTGGGGCAACGCGCAGAGCGCGTCCAGGGTTGCCCGCCAGTCCGCGATCATCCCCGGTACGGTATCGTCTCGCTGCCACATCTCGCGGTATGCGGGCTGGTTCGGGTCGGTCAGACCGCCCCGCTCGCCGTGCACCGGGCCGTCGATCGCGGCCGCGTTCCAACCGTATCGACCGGCATACAGATTGCCGAGCATGCGCATTCGATCGTTGCGCTTGTGACCGCTGCCGCCGTGTCCGAGCAGCACCAGGGGCCGTGGGGTGCTGATCGCGGCCGGTTGCCAGAGCACCACGGGCACCTCGCCTCGTGGGTGTTGCACCCTTAGATCACGCGCCTGCACGCCGTTGCTGATCTCGTCGTTGCCCTGCCATCGAATGCTGCTCATCTGTGCCTCCAGTTCGTCACCACCGCACGCAGGATAGGGTGCCCAGCTGATTGCCCGCCGAATGCCGGTCCACTTGGGGGCCGGCTCGCGGTTGATCGGGGGGGGAGCGGCACCGCAGATCGAGGCACGCGCGGGCCGGCCCCGCTACGCCTCGCGTCCGCGCGGGTCATGGGCCGGTCGCCGGCGTTCATTTGCCCGAATCGTTTCACTCGAAACGCTTTGCGCCGAACGACTCGCCGACGCGCCGATTCCTCAACGCCTTCACGCCCAGGAGACCCCCATGAGTCGTCTGCCCAAGCTCGAACCCGCGCAGCTCTCCGCCGAGCAGCAACGGGTCGTCGCCGACATCACCGCCGGTCCGCGCGGCGAGGTGCGCGGACCGTTCGTGCCATTGTTGCACAATGCCAAGGCTGCCGATGCGGTGCAGCGGATGGGCGCTTTCCTGCGCTTCGACGGCACCTTGCCGGACGCGCTTCGGGAGATGGTAATCCTGATGGTCGCGCGCCACTGGACCGCCCAGTACGAATGGTTCGCGCATCACAAGATCGCGATGCAGGCCGGTCTGTCGCCGGCAATTGCCGATGCGATCGCGGCCCGCAAGCGGCCGGTGTTCGATGACGCTACGCTGGAGCGTGTCTACGACTTCGTCGAAGAGCTGCACCGCGACCATCAGGTCAGTGACGCGGTCTACGCGGCGGCGGAAGAGGCACTGGGTGCGGCGCAGCTGGTCGAGCTGGTGGTCCTGTGCGGTCATTACAACCTGGTGTCCATGGTGCTCAACGGTTTCAAGGTCGAGATCCCCGGTGGTGAGCGGCCGCTGACCGACTGATCTGGTCGACCGACCTGGCTGACTGATTGGGGTAGCTGATTGCGGAGATTGGGTATGAGACGCATGGATCTGGCAGGAGTGTCGCTCGAGATCGTCGAGCGCGAGCACAGCGTCGAAGCGGGTCGGGATGATGCGCGCGGCGCGCGGACCATCCTGTATCTGCACCCGGAGCATCA
>JAGRHX010000940.1 GCA_020444775.1 Gammaproteobacteria bacterium | reverse complement strand
GTCATGGAGTGCTATCTGATGACCGGCGACTTCGACTATCTGCTGCGGGTGGTGGTGCCGGACATCGAGAGCTATCAGCGCTTCGTGCTCGAACATCTGACCCGCATCGAAGGGATTGCCTCGATCAAGTCCAGCTTCGCGCTCAAGCAGGTGCAATACGAGACAGCGTTGCCGCTCAGCCATCTGGAGTCGTCTCGCTGATCGCTGGCGCCTGACCTGGACGACCGGTATCTTGATAGGTCGACCCGAGCGGTGAGTACCGCTCGTCCGGCCAGGTTGGCGCAGCGCGCCGACGCCCGTCCTGGGAGTCGCCCTGGGAGTGGCCCTGGCAGCTTTCAGGACCGCGCGGATCCCAAGTCCGTCCGGATTCAAGAACGATGGACCGAAGGTGGATGCAGGCGGAGGCCTGCCGGGATCGGTCCCCTGAGCAATCAATCCACGACCCGGTCCGCAACCACGAACAGAACCGTGACCTATCAAGTATTGGCCCGAAAGTGGCGCCCCAGACGCTTCGACGAGCTGGTCGGCCAGGAGCACGTGGTGCGTGCGCTGACCCATGCCATCGACGGCGACCGCTTGCATCATGGCTTCCTGTTCACCGGCACGCGTGGCGTGGGCAAGACCACCATCGCCCGGATCCTCGCCAAGTGCCTCAATTGCGAGACCGGGATGAGCTCCGCGCCGTGCGGCCGCTGTAACACCTGCACGGAGATCGACGAGGGCAGGTACGTCGATCTGATCGAGGTCGACGCGGCCTCCAGATCGGGCGTCGACGGCACCCGCGAGCTGATGGACAACGTGCACTACGCGCCCGGACGTGGCCGCTACAAGGTCTATCTGATCGACGAGGTGCACATGTTCTCCATGGCCAGCTTCAACGCCTTGTTGAAGACGCTGGAGGAACCACCACCGCACGTCAAGTTCCTGCTCGCGACCACCGACCCACAGAAGATTCCGGTCACGGTCCTGTCGCGTTGCCTGCAATTCAATCTCAAGCGTCTGCCCAGGGAGCTGATCCAGACCCAGCTCGAGAGGATCCTGACGTTGGAGAGCATCGAATTCGAGGTCGCGGCGGTGCGCGAGCTGGCGCGCGCCGCCGATGGCAGCATGCGGGATGCGCTGAGCCTGCTCGACCAGGCGATTGCGCACGGCGCCGGCAAGCTGCTGGCGCTCGATGTCCAGCAGATGCTGGGCACCTTGGATCGGCGTCATCTGCATGCGCTGCTCGACGCCCTGCAGGCGCGTGACGCCGCCGCGCTGCTCGAGCGGGTCGCGCAGATGGCGGGCGACGCAGGCGATTTCGCGCAGGCCTTGAGCGAGCTGGTGGCTGCTCTGCAGCGTCTGGCGGTGCTGCAGGTGCTGCCGCAGAGCCTGGCCGACGACGAGCCGGATCGCGACTGGTGGCTGGCCAAGGCCGACGCGATCAGCGCCGAGGACATCCAGCTCTTCTATCAGATAGGAATCGTCGCGCGTCGCGACATGCCATACGCCCCCGATCCGCGAAGCGGCTTCGAGATGGCGCTGATCCGGATGGTCGACTTCGTGCCCGATGACGGCAGCGGCGGCAGTGGTGGCCGGGGCGGCCGTGCGACATCGCGACCGGCGGACGGCGGATCCCCGCCGGAGGCCGGGTCGTCGGTGGGGGCCCCGGTGCAGGCCCCGGTGGAGGCTTCCCTGGGGCTCGCTGCTGAAGCCGCGCGGCGCCCATCGACGCCGCTGCCCGCGGCCAGCGAGGCGTCGTCGACCGTTGCCCCGGCGCCGGACAGGGCCGTTGGCCCGTCCCTGCCGCCGGCCGACGACGGCCCGCCGATGCCACCCCCGGAGGTGTCGTGGCTGGTGCCCGGTGACGATGGACCGGCACCGAGCGATCGAGCGGCGCCGCGATCCTTTGCTCCGTCCTCCCGCACGTCGTCCAACGAAGTGTCGAGCCGGGCGGGCAGTACGGTCGACGAGCGTGCCGGTGGCGTCCCTGCCATCGATGCTCCCGCAACCGATACCCCTGCAGCTGTGGTCGGGGCCGACCCATCGACACCAGCGGAAACCGCGTTGCCCGCGGACCGCGGTGGTGGCGACGCACCGTCGCGTGAACGGGCCGAAGCCTGGCTGGACATGGTCGAGGGGCTGGGCGTGCAGGGCTTTGCCCGTGAGCTGGCCTTGAACTGTGTGCCCGTGGGGGAGCTCGACGGAGGGGCCGATGACGTGTTTCGTCTGTTGCTGACGCCGAGTCACGAGCCCTTGAACAATGTCAGCGCCGCGCGTGCCCTGGCGACGGCCCTGAGCGAGTACCATGGACGCACATTGCGGGTGGAGATCGACCTGCGGGATTCGGCAGCGCCGACCCCGGCGCAGATCAAGGCAGAGCGCGAAGCGGCGCGTCGCGCTGCCGCCGTCCAGGCCATGCAGGCCGACCCGTTGGTCCGGCAGCTGGGCGACGCGTTCGGCGCTGAGCTGATCGAGGCGTCGGTTCGCCCGCACGACGGCGCCCGCGGCAATCCTTAAGCGGTCGATCCCCGACCGGTCACAAGTGATTTGTCACAGGTGATTCGTGATACGCGTCGGCCGTGCGGTCCGACGGCACTCGAGTTTGGAGGCGATATGAAAGGTGGCATAGGCAACCTGATGAAGCAGGCGCAGCAGATGCAGGCGAATCTGCAGAAGGCGCAGGAGGAGCTGGCCAACATGGAGGTGACCGGCGAGTCGGGAGGCGGCATGGTCAAGATCACCATGACCGGTCGCCACGACGTGCGTCGGGTCAACATCGACAGCGCGCTGTTGACCGGGGAGCCGGATGACAAGGAGATGCTCGAGGATCTGATCGCGGCCGCGGTCAACGACGCCGTGCATCGCATCGAAGCCGCTTCCAAGGAACGTATGTCAGGTCTGACCTCGGGTCTGAATCTGCCGCCCGGCATGAAACTGCCGTTCTGAGCGGCACGAGTTCCTGCATGTGTCCGGGCGCGGGTGCCTGCGCAAGTCCGTTCGGCGAGTGTGTCCAACCCGCTTTGGCTCCTCCCTCTGGCTTTTCCTCAGGTCGTCATCATGTCGTCAATGAAGGCCTCATCGGGCGCCATCGAAGCCCTGGTCGATGCCTTGCGCTGTCTGCCAGGGGTCGGTCCCAAATCAGCGCGGCGCATGGCCTATCATCTGCTCGAGCGTGATCGCGAGGGCGCGAGCCGACTGTCCACGGCATTGTCCGAGGCCGTCACTCGGGTCGGACGTTGCGGGATGTGCCGGACCTTGAGTGAGTCCGAGCTGTGCGGGATCTGCGGTTCCGGGAGCCGCGATGCATCGTTGCTGTGCGTGGTGGAGACGCCCAGCGACCTGAACGCGATCGAGCAGGGCACCGGTTATCGTGGCCGCTATTTCGTCCTGATGGGGCAACTGTCACCGCTCGATGGCATCGGGCCGAGTGACATCGGGCTGGATGTCTTCGAACAGCGGCTCGGCGAGGAGCCGGTGCAGGAGATCATCATCGCTACCAGCTCGACCGTGGAAGGGCAGGCGACGGCCCACTACATCGCCGAGATCGCCCGGGAGCGCGGCATCCAGGCCACCCGTCTGGCGCAGGGGATCCCACTCGGTGGGGAGCTCGAGTACGTCGACAGCGGAACGCTGGCGCACGCCTTCTCCGGTCGGCAAACCGTTCGCGGTTGATGGCTCGGCCAAGGTGCAGGCAGGGCGTGCTCGCTCAGCTCGAGTCCGCCGAGGTGGCGTCCGCCCGCGCCATGTCCAGCTGGGCATCGATGCGCGCCGCGCAGATGAAGTCGTTGTCGGTGAGACCGCCCGCGGAGTGCGTGGTGTAGCTGACGCTCACCCGGTCGTAATCGATACCGAGGTGGGGATGATGGTCCTGGCGGTGGGCAATCCAGGCGATGACGTTGGCAAAGCTCACCGCGCTCAGGTAGTCGTCGAAGCCGATCTCGCGACACAGGCTGGAGCCCGTGGCGTCGACCTGCCAGCCTCGCTGTAGTGACCGCAGTCGTGCTTCGATCTGCGCCGGCGAGCAACGTGGTGGATCCACCCGGCAATGCTGGTCGCGCAAATCGGCTTGCGGGGCGCTGGCCGCGCCGGGTCGAGGCGATCGGTGGTCGGTGCTCATGGAACGGCTCCCGGGTCGTCTATGTGGTGGTTCGGGCTCGGTGACTGGCTGCTGTCCTGCGTTGTACTGGTGACGATCAGCACCGTGCTGATCCGCGTGGCCATTCTTCTTGTTGGCCGCGCGCGGCCTGGCCATCAACGCTGCCACAGCAAGCACTCGCGGCGGGTTAGACTGGCGACCGCGGGCGTGGCCGCAGACCGGCGAGCGCCCATCGAAGATGCTGACAAGCACGGAGACCGCAGCCCACATGCAGGATCCTACCCGACTGGTCTGGATCGATCTGGAAATGACCGGACTGGACACCCAGAACGACCGCATCATCGAGATTGCGACCATCGTCACCGAGCAGTCGCTGGACGTGGTTGCGGAGGGACCGGTGATCGCCATCCACCAGAGCGAGGCCGTGCTCGCCGGGATGGATGACTGGAACACCCGCCAGCATCACGGCTCTGGTCTTATCGACCGGGTGCGGGCCAGCAACCACGACGAGCTGAGCGCGGAGCGGGAGACCCTCGCGTTCCTGCGCAGGTACGTGCCCGAGGGGGCCTCGCCGATGTGTGGCAACAGCATCTGCCAGGACCGCCGCTTCCTGGCGCGCTGCATGCCCGCCCTGGAGGCCTTCTTTCACTATCGCAACCTGGACGTCAGCACGCTCAAGGAGCTGTGCAGGCGCTGGACACCGCAAATCGCGCAAGGTTTCAGCAAGAGTGGCTCGCACCTCGCACTGGAGGACATCCGAGACTCGGTCAGGGAGCTTCGTTATTATCGTGAGCACTTCCTTAGAATCGACTCGTAATTTATTGGAAAGACGGGCATTCATGTCTCCATCGAGAATCTGCTCGAAGTGTGGGGCGGCGCGTTTCGGACGCTCACGCGGTGGCTGTGCAGCGGGCCTGGCGCAAGGCCCGGCGAGCGTCCTCCAGGCTGCCTCGTCAGACCAGGACCTGCGCATGGCGAGGCGTCGGCATGTTGGATGAGCCATCGCCTGTCGAGCTCTACTGTGCCGCTCAGGTGCGGGCCATCGACAACCAAGCGATCCGCGTCCTGGGTTGCGAGGGCTACGACTTGATGTGCACCGCGGCCGCCGGCGCGTTCCGCGATCTGCGGCGTCACTGGCCGCAGGCGGTGCGCTTGCTGGTGCTGTGTGGGCCGGGCAACAACGGCGGTGACGGCTTCGTCCTGGCGCGGCTCGCGGCCGCCGCGGGCCATCATGTGCGGCTTTGCGCGTTGAGCCCGGGCGAGGCGCTGCAGGGGGATGCCCGTACTGCCCATGAGCAGATGCTCGAGCAGGGGGGCGTGCAGATGGCAGACTGGCACGACGACTTGCCGGAGCAGCACGACGTGGTCGTCGACGCCCTGTTCGGCACCGGTCTGCGGCGCGCTCTGCAGGGCACTGCGGCACGCATGGTGGACGCCGTGAATCGCGCACGTGCCGGAGCCGGTGAAGCGCCGGCTTCGCCCGTCGGGGTGCTGGCCCTGGACATCCCATCCGGTCTGTGCGCCGACACCGGGCAGCCACTCGGGCCGACCGTGGTCGCCGACGTGACCTCGACCTTTGTCGCGCTCAAGCGTGGTCTGTTCACCGGCCGCGCCCGTGACCACGTCGGCCGGCTGTGCTTTCACGGCCTCGACGTGCCGGTCGAGGCGGCGCGTGAGCAGGCCGTTCAGGCGCGTCTGCTACGTGCCGAGAGCGTACGCGGTCTGCTGCCCAGACGCGCGGCCAGTGCCCACAAGGGGCGTTTCGGTCATGTGCTCGCGCTGGGTGGGAATCACGGCTACGCGGGGGCCGTAAGGCTGTGCGCGGAAGCGGCGCTGCGCGCCGGCGCCGGACTGGTGA
>JAGRHX010000939.1 GCA_020444775.1 Gammaproteobacteria bacterium | reverse complement strand
TGATTGCGCCACGAATGTCCCTATAGGGGGATTTTTGCGCGTCCTGGTGGCGCAAATGCGGTCATGAAGGCGGCATTGCGGGACGCCTCGGCGTCGATTGCTGTACCGGCGGTCCCTGCCAGACGAACTGCCCTGTCAACCGTTGTACCCTGCAAGTCAATCCCAATGCATGGCAAGGAGTTCGTGATGGACAGGTCTCTGGTGGTGATAACCGGCGCGGCTGGCGCGCTGGGCCGTGCGGTCGCCTCGCACTTTCTGTCGCGGGGCTGCAGCGTGGTGCTGGTTGATCGCGACGACACCGCGCTGAAGACGGCCTACGCCAACGTCGACGGGGACAGGACTTTTGTCGCCACCGACCTCACCGATACCGTCGCGACGCGCGATGCGCTGTCCGCCGTGTTCGCCGACAAGGGCGCGGCCGACGTGCTCTGCAACATCGCCGGCGGCTTCACCATGGGCAAGCCGGTGGACGATGCCGACCCGTCCGACTGGCAGCGCATGATCGACATGAACGTCAACACCATGCTCAACGCCTGTCGCGCTGTCGTGCCCGGCATGCGCCAAGCCGGCGTCGGCAAGGTGATCAACATCGCCGCCGCCTCGGCCAGCAGCGGCAAGGCGATGATGGGCGCTTACTGCGCATCGAAGGATGCCGTCGCCCGCCTCACCGAATCCATGGCGCAGGAACTGCGCGAGCAGGGCATCAACGTCAATGCCGTCGCGCCCAGCATCATCGACACGCCGGCCAATCGCGACGCCATGCCCGACGCCGATCCGGCCAGGTGGGTGTCACCCGAGAAGCTGAGCGCGGTGATTGGCTTCCTCGCCAGTGACGACGCCAGCGCGATCCACGGCGCGGTCATCCCGGTGGTGGGGCTGTCTTAACCGGGGTCAGAGTACGTTTTCCGATACGGATTTTTCTGACCCGGATTCGCGCCTCAGCCCGATGGCGATCTAAGGCCGTTGAGACCAGCATGGCGATGGTTCCCGCTTTCCATCGCCATGCCCCGTCAGCCACGCCTCGACCTGCCCGGCGTCGCGTGGACCTCGGCTGCCACATCCACGCCTACCTGCTTTTGACGAACCACGTGCATCTGCTGTCGACAACGAACGCTTCCTGCTGGGCTACCAGCGCTACATCGAACGCGAACCCCCAACGCCTGAGACGACAAAGCGACTTCGAAAGCTGGCGTTTTCCCTGTTCAGCGCTGAGCCATGAGCCCGTTGCTGGGAACGGTACTCTGAACACTCATTGCGCCGCCTCGCAAGTTTCGGACTCGGTGGGACTCTCAACTGACTTGAGAGCGCCGGTTTCCGCGGCTCCACAGATTTTTCTTGACGCACATCGCGGATTGGAAGAAATTTCGCCCGCCGGACGACTAGTTCAGGGCGTTGACGACCGCGGCCCGCCCCGCCTCGCCGCGCCGGCCTTTTTTCATTCCCACTGCTGCGTGCTTCTCCGCGACCAGCGACCTCCTACCCCACTTGCGATCAGGTCAATGATTAGATTGTTGATTCCGGCCATCTTGCTGGTCACGTTCACCCCTGTCTGCCTCAAGGCTGCGTCCTTTGTTGGGTTCCGCGAGCAGGCCTTCCAGGTCACCAACCCGGGGCCGTTGGGTCTGCATGGTCTTGTTGCCGTCGACGTGGATGGCGACGGTCGTGATGACCTGATAGCCAGCGGCGACTCCGTTGCGGCGCTCGTGCTGGTCTACGGCGTTCGCGGAAGTGACCCCGCCATCGTCGCCAAGCAGGTGCTCACCTACCCTCAAAACGGTGTGCTTCAGGTAGGCGCTGTCGAGGATGCCGTGGGACCGAAGGTATTCATCCTGCGAACAGACGGCTTTGTCGATCTGCTTGGTGGCTGGCCACTCGCCGTATTGGACACCGTGCCGGTTGCGCCTGATGCCAACAAAGCACTCATCAAGGACGTCGATGCCGATGGCGAGCCCGAACTGGTGGTCGCAAGCTACACCGCCACCTACCTCTATGACCTCGCCGGTCACGTCGAAGAACGCAACATCCCAGGGTACGCGGTCGACGTGAATGCCGTTCAACTGGACGCGGACCCGGCGTTTGAGCTTGTGCGACTCGGCTTCGACAGTGTGCAGAGTTTTGACGCTTTGACGGGAGCGGCGCAGGGATCCGTTGCCGATGTCTACGGTCTCGATCTGGTTTCCGGTCGCTTCGGACCTGGCGCTGCGTGGCAGGTTGCCGTGCGCAAGCATGACGCGGCGGAGTGGTTCTCCGGCTCGGCAATTGCCTCGCAGGGCAGCTGGGTGTCCGATTTGAACAGCACCCGTTCTGCCGATGCCGTGGATGTCGATGGCGACATGCGGGACGAGCTGCTCGTTGCGGATGAGCATGGGGGAATCGTTCGAGTACTGGATTCTTCCACCCATCTGGAGCGTTTCAACATTTCGTACGAGGATCCGCACGTCTTCATGAGTGCCATCAAGACAATGGACATCGACGGTGATGGTCAATTGGAGGTCGCCCTCACCAGACAGTACCCGGATTTTGAGACGTGTGCTCTTCCGATCCTGGTTCGATTGAACGACACGGAGACCGTCGGTCGTTTCTTCACTGAGGAGACCGGAATTCTTGTCACGCGTTTTGGCGACGTGGACGGGGATGGCCGCGCCGAGTTGCTGCTGGGTGGGGGCGCAGATTCGCAGAGTGGGCATCTCTATGTTCTGGACCCGGCCACCGGCACGATCAAGTGGCGCACTGACTACGACAGCTGGGACGGCTGGGCTCCCTTCAACATGGTTTATCGGCGAATCTGGGTCGGCAACCTGGATGGCGAGCCGCGCCCCGAGATCGTCGTGGCCGGCGAGAACATCTACGACGGTCGAATCATGATCATCGACGGCCCTGACAAGCTCGTTGAGCGTGACATCTATCAATACGCGTCTGGCGTACTGGCGGATCGTGGCGTTGGTGGACTGGTCATCGAAGACGTGACCGGCGATGGAGTAGCCGAAATCGTAGTCGGCACCCACGCGCTCACGACCGGCAGCAGCAATGCCCGCGTACAGGCCTTTTCCGTTGCGACGGGAGCCGAAGTCTGGGCGGGCCCGGGCATCGGAAGCGATCCCTGGTCGCGGGTTCGCGACATGTTTACCGGGCAGCTTGATGCGGATGCCGCCTATGAACTCGTGGTCATCACGTCCGATCGCGTCGCCTGCTTTGATGCAATCACCCACGCCCTGGATTGCAATTTCCCTGCGACGGCACGCGGTGGGTTCC
>JAGRHX010000938.1 GCA_020444775.1 Gammaproteobacteria bacterium | reverse complement strand
ATCGGCTATTCGCTGAACGACACCATCGTCGTCTTCGATCGGATTCGGGAGAACTTCCGCAAGCTCCGCCGGCTGTCACCGACGGCGGTGGTCAACGATGCGATCAACCAGACCCTGGGCAGGACCGTGATGACCAGCACCACCACGCTGCTCACCATGGTCGCGCTGTTCGTTGCCGGTGGCGACCTAATCCGGAACTTCTCACTCGCGATGATCATCGGTATCGCGATCGGCACCTACTCATCGATCTTCGTCGCCAGCAACATCGCCCTGCAGCTCGGTCTCAGCCGTCAGGACCTGGTGCGCGCCGAGCCCGAGCACGAGGAGAACGCGCGAGAGGAACGCAGGCGGCCCGGCTGACACGTTTCTCAATCGGCGTGTATGGACGAGTCGCGGCTGCGCGCGCGGCGATGGGCAAGATTGCAGTGTGTGGCAGGTGCGCGGAAAGACGTTCCAGATCGAGATTCAGTACATCCACACGTTCGTAAACCGGATGCTTTCGAAGACGCGTTCATTCATCGCGCCTCGAGACGTCGTCGCCGCTTCAATTTTGATCACGACCGCGCTACGTTCGACCTCGTTCCGCTGAACGGTAGATCAGCAACAAGGGAGGTCGATCATGAAGCCGTCGAGCCAACCGCAGCGGCGTTTGCGAACGTCTCGCGAGGCGTGCAAGCAGGCAGGGAAGCTACGTAGTGGCGTGTTCATCGCGGTGTTGCTGGCAAGCCTCGCCACGCTGCCTCTTTCGCTGCCCGTGTCCGCGCAAGGTCGCGGCGACACCAGGCCCCCGAATCCGCGCTGCGTCATCAAGGGCAACATCTCGATTCAGACCGGCGAGAAGATCTATCACGTGCCCGGCCAGAAGTACTACACGCGAACCAGGATAAGCCCCGCGTACGGCGAGCGCTGGTTCTGTAGCGAGGCCGAGGCCCGGGCCGCCGGATGGCGCAAGTCGAAGGTGTGAAGGGCGCAGACAACGCAGGCCATCGCCATAGGCGATTCACTATCGAGACCGGCGCACGGCTGACCGTTCGCACATCCCGGGGCGACGCGTGCAGGCGAGCACTCCTATACTGACGCCTCGAGTTCAACCGGCGAGGAGAACGCGCGCATGTCGGCACAACCTGCAATTCACGGGCATCGTTTCATGGTCAGCGCCGGGCATGACCAGGCGGCGCTGGCGGCGTACGAAATCCTCGAAGCCGGTGGCAACGCCG
Organism: Gammaproteobacteria bacterium; assembly: GCA_020444775.1. The sequence continues at coordinate 3,253 of JAGRHX010000938.1, read as the reverse complement.
TCGATGCCGGCGTCGCGGCGGTGCTGACCCTCGGCGTGGTGCTGAGCGAGCAGGTCAACACCGCGGGCGTCGCGCCCATGATCATCCACCTCGCCGAGCGCGACGAGACCGTGACCCTGGCCGGTGTCGGCCACTGGTCGCGCTCGTTGGACGCCGAAGCCTACATCCGCCGCCACGGCGGACAGATCCCCTTGGGCGTGGAGCGCAGCGTGGTGCCGGCGGCGCCGGAGACCTGCGTGCAGGCGCTGGAACGCTTCGGCACCATGAGCTTCAGCGACGTCGCGGCGCGGGCCATGAATCTGGCTCGCGAGGGTTTCGCGGTGCATCGGACCATGGCGCAGTATCTGTCCGACTACCGGGCGGACATGGCGAACTTCGCGGACAACATGGCGATCTGGATGCCGCATGGACGCCCGCCGCTGGAAGGCGAACGCGTGGTGCTCGCGGATCTCGCACGGACCTTCGCCTTTCTGTGTGATGAGGAGCGCGCGCATGCCGGCAAGGGCCGGGCGGCCGGGCTCGCCGCGGTGCGTAACGCCTTCTACAAGGGTGACATCGCCCGCACCGTGCTCGCGTTCTACAAGGAACACGGCGGCTGGCTGACCGAGCAGGACCTGGCCGACTTCCGCGCGCCCCTGGTGCCGCCGAGCCGTTGGCGCGGGCGGCTGGGCGGTGAGGATCTGGAGGTCTTGACCTGCGGACCGTGGTGCCAGGGGCCGATGCTGCCCTGGACCCTGGCGATCCTCGAGCAGACCGGCATCCAGGGCATGAGCCCTGACAGCGTCGATTACCTGCACACCGTGGCCGAGGCCTTGAAGCTGGCCTTCGCCGACCGAGAGGCCTACCTCGGCGATCCGGACTTTGTCGACGTGCCCGATGCGGTGTTATCCAGCGCGGAGTATGGCCGCGCCCAGGCCGCGCGCATCCGTCCCGATGTCGCCTTCCCGGGCATGCCGGCGCCCGGACGTATCGACGGTCATACGCCCTACATCGGCGCCGCGGCGTCCACCGGGGAGCCGGAGCGCGTGTCCGCCGACACCTCGGTGGTGGCGGTGGTGGACGCCGCGGGTAACGCCTTCTGCTCGAACCCGTCGGACCCCTCCTGGGACGTGCCGGTGGTGCCGGACACCGGGCTCATCATCTCCAGCCGCGGCTCACAGTCCTGGGCGGTGCCGGGTCATCCCTCGGTGCTGGCACCGGGTAAGCGTCCGCGCCTCACGCCCAACCCCAGCATTGCGCGGGTGCGCGGCAAGTGGATCATGCCCTTCGGCAGCCCGGGCGGTGACGCCCAGGTGCCCGGCAACCTGCAGTTCCTGCTCAACGTCGTGCTGCACGGCATGGGGCTGCAGGACGCGGTGGAGGCGCCGCGCATCATGACCGCCTCGCACCCCAACTCCTTTGCACCTCACGTGAGCGATCCGGGGCGTCTGCACGTGGAGGCGCCTATCGAGGACGCGGTGATGGCGGCGCTCGAGGCCCGTGGCCACCGCACCCAGCGCGCGGATGTGTTCAGCTTCAAGACCGCTGGGGTGTGTGCGGTGCGCAAGGATCTAGCCAGCGGCTCGTTGAGCGGCGCCGCGGATCCGCGGCGGCCGAGCCGGGCCATGGGGTGGTGATGGTGGAGCGGTAGCGTATCTCCCCGAGGTCAGTGTCGGACGACGGTGACGGAGACCGTCGGCCCCGGACCGATGCGAGTTCGGGACGCTGTGCTAGCGCGTGTCCGCGTGTGAATGCCCGCCAGCACGCGCTCGGATCGAGTAGAGCCAGGCGAAGACCACGGCCAGCGCGAGGCACAGCCAGATGAGCCGTGCTGGCAGCAACGGCACCGGGACGCTCGGTGTCGCCTCGATACACGTCTTGAAGGAGTTCTCGACCGTCCATCCGGGGTTCGAGTCTCCGCTGTAGCTATAAGCGCCGACGTCAGCCGATGCGCGGTCGCGGGTCAGGCAGTTGAAGTCATCGGCCGCTGCGTAGCGTGAGTCGCCCGCGGCGATGAGCGCGGAGCCCGCAACCGGATACACATTGGCGGTCGCGACGTCGGTGAGCTGGCTCTGCCAGGTGCCTGCTGGGAAGGTGCCGGACGGCACGTTGGTCCCGCCCTCGATGGCGTTGGCGACGATCTGCGCGATGCCAAAGTCGACATTGACCGTCCTCAGCGCCTCGCGTCCCGGACAGAACAGCGCATTGTTGGCGATCACCATGTTCTGCGCCGGGGCCTGCCAGTTGCGCGCCTCCAAACAGTTGCCGGTCCCGCTCGGCATGACCACCGTGTTGTTGATGATCTGCAGGTTGTTCGGCGTGCCCTGATTGCCGCCCGATGCGTTCATGGCCGGCACGTCGAGGCCATCGACCACCACGATGTTGTTGCGAATGAGCGCATCGCCGGTCGCCTGGATGCCGACGTCGCCACTCATCCACACCACATTGCCTTCGATGATGTTCTGCGCGCGCCCGCCGTTGGCATAGGTCAAGATGCCCGGCCCGTAGGTGTTGACGAACACGTTGCCGCGCACCACGACGTTGAAGGTGCCGCCCTTGAGATCCAGCCCGTCGCCCTGGCTGGTGCCTTGCGTGGAGAAGGTGTCGTGGCAGTAGTTGTAGGCGACCAGTGAATCGCCGAACGTGCAGCCGTCATTGTTGCAGCCGAGATAGAGGCATTCACCGGCACCGTTGGTGTCGTAGAACTCGGAGTGGGAGATCTCGATGCCCGTATAGGCTGTGCCCACGTCATTGGCCGAGAAGGCGTTGTCCTGGGTGCCGTGCACGGCGAGTCGGGTGAAGCGTGCGGCGCTGGTGTCACCGGTCAGCCGGATACCGCGTGAGCCACCGGTCAATGCCATGTCCCGGAGCTCGAAGTGGGTGCCACCGACGTCGATGATGTTCTGATTGGCATCGGGCCGCAGCAGCGTGGTGAGCGCGGCGCCCTCGCCGCTGACCACCACCGGGTCCTCGGCCGTGCCTGCGAAGCTGCGCCCCAGACGCGCGGTGACCACGTGCGTGCCGGCCTCGAAATGCAGCGAGCAGTTGCCCGCGGCGGCCTCGTTCCATTTGCCGCGCACGTCGTCGCCGGGCGCGACGGTGATCAGGCAACGGGCTTGCGCGCACAGGGGTAGCAGCACGATGGACAGCACGGTGAGCAGCGTGGCGACGCGCGATGCGTTGTGCGGCGGCGTAGGGTGAGTCGGTCTGGGAATGCTCGTTGTCATGCCCGGCAGAGCCTCGGTGTATGCCCTAAGCACTCCCCACTTATCTG
>JAGRHX010000937.1 GCA_020444775.1 Gammaproteobacteria bacterium | reverse complement strand
GGCACCGCCTTGCAGGCCTTGCGCTCGCTGGGTGCGGGGCTGCCGCGAGTGAAGGCGGATCCGGGCGATCTGGACGCGCGATTGAAGTGCATGATGGGTGCCTGGCTGTCGATGGTCGGTATCGTCAGCGGCACGCGGCTCGGTGCCAGCCATGCCATCGGTCATATCCTCGGCGGCTCGGCCGGTGTGCCGCATGGCCACACCTCGTGCGTGATGCTGCCTTACGTGCTCGAGTACAACGCCTCGGTGAATGCCGGGCTACAGGCTGAGGTGGCGGCGGCGCTGGGTCACGCGGGTGAGCCGGCAAGCGCCGTGCTGGATGCGCTGATCGGTGGCTTGGGCATGCCCAGACGGCTGCGCGAGGTGCAGGTGCGCGAGGACGATCTGCCGCGGCTCGCGGACAACTGCATGCTCGATGACTGGACCTTCTCCAATCCGCGCCGGATCGATTCGCCGGAACAGGTGCTGGAGATCCTGCGCAGCGCCTGGTAGTCGGCCCGTGGTGTCGGCTCAGGCGTGCAGCGCTTCGAGGGCGTCGAGCAGCGCCTGCGCGCTCTGGAAGCGCGCGTCCGGTGACTTGGCGGTGAGCCGGTCGATCAGCGGTTGGTAACGCGCCAGCCCGTCCGGCAGCTCGGGCACCGGTGTCAGCAGATGGGCGCGCAGCAGCCCGTGCAGGCTGTCGACATTGAACGGCTTGCCGCCGGACAGCATCTCGTGGGCGAGGATGCCCAGGCTGTAGAGATCGCTACGCCCGTCCAGCGGTTCCTGGCGGACCTGTTCGGGACTCATATAGAACGGTGTGCCGAGCACGTTGCCGGTCGCGGTCAGCGCGAAATCGCGATCCAGCCAGGTGGCCAACCCGAAGTCGATGAGGGCCAGCGTGTCATCGTCCCGGAACAGCACGTTGGCCGGCTTGATGTCGCGATGCACGATGCCGATGGCGTGCGCGGACTGCAGCGCGTGCGCGAGCTGTCTGAGATACTCGAGCGCCCGCTCGGGCGACAGACCATGCTCGATGCGTGGCTCCAGGCTGCCGGCCGGAAAGTACTCGGTCACGGTGAAGGCGAAATTGGAGCCGAAGCCACGGTCATACAGCTGCATGACGTGCCGACTGTCGATGCGCCGGGTCAGGTCGAACTCCTGCATGAAGCGCTTCAGCCGGGTCGGATCCTGTCGCGGGCCGCAGTCCAGCACCTTGACCGCCAGTGGCTCGTCGCTGTCTTCGTGATGGGCGAGGAACACCTCGCACATGCCCCCCTGGCCGAGCCTGCCGGTCAGCACGTAGCCGATCTCGGCCAGCGCGTCGCTCAGCGGCGGCGGAATCGGCATCTCGGCCTGCTCTGCGGGTCGTGATGGCTGCGCGGCAGCCGTACGCGAGTCCGCTGTGCGCGGTTTGCGTGCCGGCGCGCTGCGCGCAACGTCGCTGTCCTGCTCTTGGATCGAATCGGTCTCGTTCATGGCCGCTCGGGCGCGAAACGGTGCTGATCGCGTATCGACATGCCCGAGCGGTTCTTGACCCGGGTCGTCGTGAGTCCGGCACCATCGAGACCCGCACTGGTAAGCCGATGCGCCGGCTGCGCGGCGGATCTGATACCGTGCTGCCGGTCCGACGCCGATGCCTCACCTCACCACGCGAACGCTTCCAAGGAGTGCCCGACCATGGTTCCCGAGCCGCAGACAATCCAGACGACGATCCACGCGACGGTGCCGGACGAGCTGTTGCTGACGGACAGCGACAGCGCGTTTTCCCGGGACATCTTCCACGGTCGAGCCATCGGCTCGTTCCTCGAAGGACCGGCTTTCGATGCGCACGGCAATCTGTACATGGTCGACATCGCGCACGGACGCATCCTGTGTCTGAGCGCGGCGGGCGAATGGCGGGTCGTGACCCGCTACGACGGACTGCCCAACGGCATGAAGCTGCACACCGACGGCCGGCTGTTCGTTGCCGATCGCAAGAACGGCGTGATGGTCGTCGACCCGGTCAGTGGTCGGGTGGAGACCCTCATCGGGCCCGACAGGTTGCCCGGCTACAAGGGCCTGAACGACCTGTTCTTTGCCAGCAACGGTGACCTGTACTTCACCGACCAGGGAGAGACCGGTCTGCACGATCCGACCGGACGGGTGTTTCGCTATTCGCGTGCCGGCCAGCTGACCTGCCTGATCGACAACGTGCCGAGCCCCAACGGCCTGGTCATG
>JAGRHX010000936.1 GCA_020444775.1 Gammaproteobacteria bacterium | reverse complement strand
GACGAGGACCCGGTCACCGGCTCGAATCATTGTGGTCTGGCCCCCTACTGGGGCGAGCGCCTGGGCAAGCGCGAGCTGCGCGCCGCGCAGCGCTCCGCGCGCGGCGGTGAGCTGCGCCTGCGCTGGGATCCACAGGCGCGGCGGGTGACCCTTATCGGGCAGGCGGTGACCGTGGCCGGCGGCGTGGTACACGCCGTCTGAGTTGCCCGAAGGCGTCGTCCTGCGCGTCCGCCTGAGAGGTCACGCCAAGGAAGCGCTGATTTATTCCTTCCATGGAATGAATCACCATGGAATGAATCAGCATCGCCAAGCGAGAATGCGATTTCCGCTTGGCTCACGAAGTCAACGACTTGCGTCGTCGACTTCAGTGGCACATCGCAAGTGCCACACGGGAAACGATGATGAATCACCGTTTCCCTAAGCGTCGCCGAGTCGCGCCGCGGCGCGTCCAACCGCGGCCGCGCGCTCCTGCTGGCGGGCGGCGGCCGCGGTTCTCACCTGCTCGACCAGCGCCGCGTCACAGCTCGCGGGATGGCCGCTGTCGAACGGCGGCCTGGGGTCGTACTCGATACCGAGCTGGATCTGTCGGGCCGCCGCTTCTCCGAGCATCTGCGCGGCCAGGCGCAGGGCGAAGTCGATGCCGGCCGTGACGCCACCACCGGTGATCAGGTTGCCATCGACCACCACCCGCTCGGCGACCGGGATGGCACCCAGCTCGGCCAGCATGTCGTGCGACATCCAGTGGGTGGTCGCGCGTTTGCCGCTCAGCAGCCCGGCCGCGCCGAGCACCAGCGAGCCGGTGCACACCGAGGTCACGTAGCGGGCCCCCGCGGCCTGGCGACGGATGAAATCCAGGGTTTCCGTGTCTTCGAGCAGGGCGTTCATGCCGCTTCCGCCGGGCACGCAGATGACGTCCAGCTGCGGGCACTGGTCGAAGCGCGTGGTCGGGATGATCTGCATGCCGCCAGCGACGCTGATCGGGTCGGTGTGCTTCCACAGCAGATGGACCCTGGCATCGGGGAACTTGGTGAACACCTCGTAGGGACCGGTCATGTCCAGCTGGGTGATGTCGGGGAAGACCAACAAGCCGATGTGTATGCTCATGACTGCTCCTGATGTGCTGCCGGCAGGATACCGGGCTCGATGTGCGGCGCAAAGCAGCGCCACGCTGATGCGGAATCCGGGTTGTGGCTATACTGCGGCGTCCCGGTCTACCGGCATGCCTGGCCGGCGGGGTGGCCGGGGCCGTCGGGTTGGCAGTAGCCGGTTGGCAAGAACCAAGTCACAACGGTGGTCCAATGAGCTGGCAGAAAGAGCTTGATGAGCTGGCGCGTCGCGCGGCGTTCGCCGAAGCGCTGGGTGGCGAGGACAAGATCAGACGTCAAAAGGACGCCGGCAAGCTGACCATCCGCGAGCGGGTGCTGGCGCTGGCCGACCCGGGCAGCTTTCACGAGATCGGTCAGATAGCCGGCATGGCGCGCTATGACGAGAACGGCGAGCTGGTGCACCTGATGCCGTCCAACTACGTGTTCGGACGGGCCACTCTCGACGGGCGTCGGGTGATCATCGGCGGCGACGACTTCACCGTGCG
>JAGRHX010000935.1 GCA_020444775.1 Gammaproteobacteria bacterium | reverse complement strand
GCTGAATTTGCCCGGCTGCATCGCACTGCCTGCATACGACAAGACATGGCCGTTCCCGCCGATTTCATCCCGCGCTGCCTGTCCCTGGATCTCGAGGTCGGCCGTAACGACGCTCGTATCCACAGTCTGGGTGCGATACGTGCCGACACCGGGCGGACGCTTTGTTTCGACGGCGGCGATCTCACGCAGGCCCTGCGGCGGCTGGATCGGCTGGCCGACGGCGCCGCGTTCGTGCTCGGGCACAACCTGGTTGCCTTCGACCTGCCACATCTGCGTGCCGCCGATCCAGGCCTCAAATTGCTGGAGCTGGATCGGGTCGACACCCTGTGGCTGAACCCGCTCGCATTTCCGCGCAATCCCTACCATCACCTGGTCAAGCACTACAAGGATGGCGAGCTGGCGCGCGTCCAGCGCAATCAGCCGCTGGACGATGCACGACTCGCGCTCGAGCTCTTCAAGGATCAGATCCGCGAGCTGCAGCTCAGCGCCTCGGTGACACCCGATCTGGTCAGCGCCTGGCACTGGCTGACCACCGTCGATGCAAGCGTTTCCGGCTTGAACGCGTTCTTCGCCACGGTACGCCGAGCGCTGCGGCCCTCGCAAAGCCAGGCACACGAGGCCATCGGACGCTTCTTGCACGGTCGTGCCTGCGCCAGCCACGCTCGTGCAGCGGTCGAGAACGCCGCCCACCACGGCTGGTCGCTCGCTTACGCCCTGGCCTACATCTCGGTCGCGGGTGGCAACTCGGTGATGCCACCGTGGGTCCGCCACCAGTTCCCAGCAGCCGGCCAGCTCGTCACTACGCTGCGTGATGAGCCCTGCGCCGATCCGGATTGCGATTGGTGCAGGGAGCGGCACGACGCCAGACGCGAGCTCCGCCGCTGGTTCGGCTTCACCACGTTCCGCGCCGAGCCCGCCGACGAGAGCGGTCGTTCCCTGCAGGAGGCCATCGTCGAAACCGCGATGCGACGTCGACACGCGCTCGCCATCCTGCCCACGGGCGCCGGGAAATCACTGTGCTACCAGCTTCCCGCCCTGTCACGCTACGACAAGGTCGGCGCGCTGACGGTGGTCATCTCACCGCTGGTGTCGTTGATGGCCGACCAGGTCGCCGGACTCGAGGCACGCGGTATCGGCTGTTGCGCGGCGCTCAACGGCCTGCTGTCGATGCCCGAGCGCGCCGATGTTATCGAACGGATGCGTATGGGTGACATCGGCATCCTGCTGGTGGCCCCGGAGCAACTTCGCAGCCGCAGCTTCCGAGACGCGCTCAGGGCGCGCGAGATCGGCGGCTGGGTACTGGACGAGGCACATTGCCTGTCCAAGTGGGGTCATGACTTCCGCCCCGACTATCGCTATGTCGGTCGCTTCATCCGCGAGCTCGGCGCGGAGCACCCGCTCGCGCCGGTGCTGTGTCTCACCGCGACCGCCAAGCCCGAGGTGGTACGAGACATACTCGATCATTTCCAGTCGCGCCTGGGGCTCGAGCTGGCCCGCTTCGATGGCGGCGCGCGCCGCGAGAACCTGAGCTTCACCGTCGTCCCGACCACGGGCGGTGAGAAGGCCGCGCACCTGCTCCAGGTAATCGAGGCCGAGCTGCCTCGACAGACACCGGGTGGTGGGATCGTGTTCTGCGCGACACGCAAGGCAACCGAGGACATGGCTCAGCTGCTGCGCCTGTCCGGTCTGCAGGTCGAGCACTATCACGCGGGGCTCTCCCCGGAGCGCAAGAAAGACATCCAAAGTGCCTTCATCAATGGCGAGCTGCGGATCATCGTCGCCACCAACGCCTTCGGCATGGGGATC
>JAGRHX010000934.1 GCA_020444775.1 Gammaproteobacteria bacterium | reverse complement strand
ATCGTCGGCGAGATCGACGACGAGCACGATACCGACGAAGGCCAGCACATCAAGCGTCTGGGACCGCGCGAGTACACGGTCAAGGCGCTGACGTCGATAGAGGATTTCAACGAGTACTTCGACACCTCGTTCAGCGACGAAGAGGTCGATACCGTGGCCGGTCTGGTGATCGCCGGGTTCGGTCATCTGCCCCGTCGCGGCGAGTCCATGACCATCGATGGCGTGCAATTCGACGTGCTCCGCGCCGACAAGCGACGTGTTCATCTGTTGCGTGTGACCCCACCCGAGCCCCGGGAAGTCTCGCAGACCGATTGATAGCAGGCATGTCACGTCCAGCGTCGTGCCCGCGCCGGGAACCGGGCCGTAGTCGTTCCGCGTCGGCGCCTCGGATGGCGTTGCTGCTGCTGCTGGCGCTGCTTTCAGGTGCGGTCCTGCCCTTCGCGTTCTCGCCGTTCTTCTGGTGGTGGATCGCGCCGCTGGCGGTCGCCGTGCACGCCGCGCTGCTGATTGGCCGGAGTCAGTCCGGGGCCGCCTGGATCGGCTTCGCGCACGGGCTGGGCCTGTTCGGGGTCGGCGTCTCCTGGGTCTACGAGAGCTTTGCCTTCAACCATATGGGGCCAGCCATGGCCCTGCCGATGACCTTTGGCTTTGTCGCTTTCCTGGCCCTGTACCCGGCGTTGCTCGACTGGCTGACGATACGTTTATTCGGCCGTTCGAGCAGCGCGCTGTTGCTGCTGGTCGTGCTGCCGGCGGCATGGGTTCTGTGCGAGTGGCTGCGTGGCTGGTTGCTGAGCGGTTTCCCCTGGCTGCAGCTCGGCTATACCCAGGTGGACGGACCGCTGCGGGGTCTGCTGCCGTTCACCGGCGTGCTCGGCGTGAGCTGGCTGATCGCCTTGTCCGGTGCAGTGTTTGCCTGGCTCGGTCTGCAACTGCTCCGCGTCGTAAGGACGCAGCGTGGGGCGCTGAACCTTCGAAGGGTCCGCCCGCCATCGACCCCAGTGCTCGTCCGGATGTTGGTCCCGGGGCTCGCTCTGGTGCTTGCCTGGTCTTGCGCGTGGTCACTGGCGGGGCTGGAGCTGACCCGCGCGGATGGCGAGCCGTTGCGGGTGGCTCTGGTCCAGGGGAACATCCCGCAGGATCAGAAGTGGCTGCCGGAGATGCGCGAACCCACCTTGCGGCGCTATGTGATATTGAGTCGAAGGCATTTCGACGCGGATTTGATCGTCTGGCCGGAAACCGCGATCCCCGGGGAGTACCATCGCATGCGCCCGTTCATCGAGGCGCTCGACGAGGAGGCCCGGATCGCCGACACGGCCGTGCTGGTCGGTGCGCCGCTGCGCGAGCCTTCCGATGGCCGCGCGCTAAACAGCGTATTCCTGATTGGTACCGAGCGTGGTCGCTACGACAAGCGGCATCTGGTGCCGTTTGGTGAGTTCCTGCCGCTGGATGGTCTGCTGCGGCCGCTCGCCGAGCGTTTCTCCGTGCGGGCCGCGGATTTCTCGGACGGCGCGCCGACACAGCGTCCGCTGCAGGTCCGAGGGCATCGCTTCGCGGTCTTCATCTGCTACGAGATAGCCTTCGCCAACGAGGTGGCCGGTGCCCTGCCGGAATCGAGCTTCCTGGTCACGGTCAGCAACGACGCGTGGTTCGGCACCAGCATCGGTCCTCACCAGCATTTCCAGATCGCCCGTGCCCGGGCGCTGGAGACCGGTCGTTTCCTGGTTCGCGCCACCAACACCGGAATCAGTGGGATCATCGACGACCGCGGCCGGGCACTCGTTCGCGCCCCGCAGTTCGAGCCGTTCGCGCTCGACTACGACGTGCAGCCCAGGCGCGGCGCCACGCCCTACGTGGTGCTCGGCAACTGGCCGGTGCTCGGTCTGTGCGTGCTGCTGTTGTCGGTCGCGTGGTGGTGCCGCGGCGGGCTCAATGTCCGGCACGGATCTCCGAGTCCGGGTTGAACGCGAGCCAGGCGAACGCGAAATGCACGCCACCCGCGACTGGCTGCAGCTGTGAGCCGCGCAGCGGCCCGGCCACGGCTCGGCCGAGCAGATCCCAGATCGAGCCGGTCTGCTCGTCTTTGAAGCCGCGCTCGGTGCCGATGAAGCTCAAGGTTCGACCATCCAGCGAACGATGGTAGGCAACCGCCGACAGCACCTTGCGTGATTGCGTGATCCGGCTCTGGTCCAGCGCCGAGTAGGTACCGGGGCTGGATAGCACGACCACCGGCTGCTCGTCGATCTTGTCGTTGATGACCGGTTCTTGCCGTAGCCGTGAGAATGGATACAGGTAGGGACGGGTGCCCAGCGTGATGCTCAGCACCCGCTCCATCGCCGGCAGACGTGGGTCGAGGGGATCGGTGAACAGGAACGGCCGGGCGTCTATCGAATCGTATCCCCGGTATGGATTGTGCCCGTAGCTGCGTCGGTGGCCGGTGTCCCGTGACAGGACCTGCGCCTTGGGGAAGGCGGTGCGAAAATCCTTGAACGATACGATGCGTGCCGGTACTCGAGGCAGACGCTCGCCAGCCAGCTCACCGACGATGGCGCGGCCGGAGAACTGTTGCCACCACGATTCGCTCTGTCGGTCATACATCACGAGGTCGCTCTTGCGCAGCCGGCCGGTAGTGCCGAAATCCAGCACACGCTCGCCCAGCGTGCGTTCGAACACGATGCTTGCATTGCACAGCGGACAGAAGGTCACGGCGATGGGCACATCGCCGAGCGTGTCGTTGACGATCTCGTGCCAGATGAGGATCTGGATCGGATAGGCGCGGGTCTGCTCGCCAACCGACACCACGATGACCGGCTCGTCCGGATCGAGCCAATCGATGGCCTCGGTCGTGTCGACGAAACGCGGTTCGTCTATTGCCGGGATACCATCCCTGGGTGGTCCACCGGCGCGTATCTCATCCAGTGGCACCAGGTGTCTGGAGAAATCGGTGCGTGGCCATTCGCTGCTCTGGAGCGTCTGCGCGGTCGCGCCCGGCAGCCCGCCAATGATGCCGAGCCCACAGATGAGCGGCAGCAAGACCCGAGCCGGCCACTTCAATCGGAGTGTGGACCGACCGATGGAGCGGGCGAAGAAGGCGGCGATGGTTGGCCGACGCGTGGCTGCCGTGATGACGCTCATGGCGCTCCTCGTTGAAGTGTTGCGTCGAGTCGGTCCGTCATTCTTGCCAGCACCTGACTGCACCAATCTCCCAGGCGCCGCTGACCGGGCTCGTGGCCGCAGCCTGTGGGAACGTCGGGCTGGACTCGTCGCTTGGACACGGTTACATGTTTAAATGTTCACTCGATGCAAAATGTGTGGTCGTGGCTAACCATTTTGTGATGATCAGCGCAAAATAGAGACGAAGCGTGGCGCAGCGATTACACCGGACGGCCTGCTCGCAGCAATATGGCGGCAGTCAGGCGCTGCGCGACATTGCTGGCGACCGTTTGAGTGCCACGGCGTCGTGCTGCTGCCAGTCAGCGCTGCCAGCCCGCGTTGCCAGTTCGGTTCCACCGTAGTGTGTGTCCTCATCGCAGCGCAGCTGATTGACCGTATCCTGGTTCCCCAGAGGATTCGATGCCGACCCGTTATCTGCCGTTCCTAGCCTGGTTGCCCGAATTCAACAGGGGGAGCGTACGGGCAGATGCGCTCGCCGGTCTGACCGGCGCCGTGGTTGCGTTGCCGCAGGGGGTCGCCTTCGCGACCATTGCCGGCATGCCACCCGAGTACGGACTGTATGCGGCGATGATCCCGGCGGTCATAGCCGCGCTCTTCGGTTCGTCGCGTCTGTTGGTCTCAGGGCCAACCACCGCGGCCTCGGTGGTCCTGTTCTCTACCCTGAGCCAGTTTGCCGAGCCCGGCAGCGCGGAGTACGTGAGCCTCGCTCTGACGCTGACACTGATGGTCGGTGTGGTGCAGGTGATCCTCGGCATCGCGCGCTTCGGCGCGGTCGTCAACTTCATCTCGCACTCCGTGGTGGTCGGATTCACGGCCGGCGCCGGGGTGCTGATTGCGGTCAGCCAGGTCAAGCATTTCCTCGGCATCCAGATGCCGGGTGGGCTGAACTTCTACGAGGTCGCATTACATCTGGGCAGCAATGTGCACCAGGTCGATATCGCCACGACCGTGGTGGGGCTGGTGACGCTGCTCGTCGGAATCGTGTCCAGGCGCGCGTTCCCTCGTGTGCCCTATATGCTCACTGCGTTGCTGGTCGGCAGCCTGGTCGCGTTGTTGTTCAATCGTTTCCAGGTCGGGCCGGACGTGCAGGTGGCGCTGACCGGGGCGGTGCCGCAGCGTCTGCCGCCGCTGTCGGCGCCCGATGTCAGCCTCGAGACGCTCAAGCAGCTGGCACCCGCGACGTTGGCTGTGACCCTGTTCGCGCTCACCGAGGCGGTGTC
>JAGRHX010000933.1 GCA_020444775.1 Gammaproteobacteria bacterium | reverse complement strand
GGATGGCTGTCCAGTAGCGCGTCTATGTCTGTTCCGATGGTCCGTGCCTGATCCACGCTGCAGCCCAGGCGCAGGCGCAGGACGAAGCGTGCATTGCTGCTACGGCCCGGGTCGCGGTCCGCATTGGACATCTGGATCGGCCAGGGTCTGGCGGCGCGGACCATGCTCATCGCCGCCTCGACCGTGTCGCTGAGCACGGCATCCGAGATCTCGGCAACATCGAGTGCCTTGACCAGGCGCTCGACCATGTAGCTGTATGGCAAGGTGACGTCCGGTCGCAGCGTCGCATAGCGTTCGATTAGTCGGCGTGCCTCGCGAACGCAGCCGGCATAGAAGGCGAAGCGGGCGCAGACCTCGGCCGCCACCGCGTTGCGTGGGGCCGCGCGGCTGGCCTGTTCCGCCTGCTGTGAGGCCTCGAGCAGGCAACCGAAGGTACGCAGCGCGTAGCTGAATTCCAGGCGTGGCTCCGGTGCGTTGAAATCGCTCAGACGAATGGCGTGCCGGGCGGCGACGCGCATCTGTTCCTCGTCGAAGCGTAGGGTGGCTATGGTGCGCAGCGCGCCGTAGCCCGAGACCGGATCCTGGCCGAGTGCGGCGCGTGCCTCCTGCTCGAGTCTGCGCAGCAGGAAGCTGTTGCCGGATTCGGCCGGGTCGAGCGCGTTCAGTCGCTCGATGATGCGGCGGGCCTTGCTGTTGGGAACCGGTTTCAAATGCCAGATCTCAACGGTCCGTGTCGGCAAGGTGGGCCAGCACCAGCTGCTGCCATTCCTCTTCGAGCGCCGCGTCGCAGGGTTCGACGCCGGCCCGCGTGTACCAGTATCGGGCGTTGGCCAGGTCGCCCTCCACACGGTGCAGATAGGCATGTACCTGGGCCGAGGCGGCGTCGTCGTGCGCCTGCACGGTTCGATGCGCATCGTCCCAGCGGCCACGTGCGTCCTGCCATAACGCCAGCAGTTGGGGTGACAGCTCGAGGCCAGCAGGTCTCGGCGCTTCGTCGAGTTGCAGGCTGCGAGTGAATTCAGCAAAGTCCATGCGCGTTCCCCCCATCGCGACTGTTCCGCTCGAGCCAGGGCCGGAATCGGGCCACCCGACCGACGGCCCGCACGGGCGTGGTCGGGTGGCCGAGCGGTGCACGCCCTGCCATGCGGAATCGAATGATTGCTTCAGTCAAGGACTCATTCTAGCGTGGATTGTAAATGGGTCGCGAGGACCGGGCGCGCCAGACCCGGGGATCACGAGAAGGGGCGACGTCCATGGACACCGCCCCATGCCAGGGGCCGGTCGCTGCTGCCAATCCATGATGAACACAACTCTGGGAGTTCGTAGATGAGTGACGATGTGGGGTCGAATCCAGTTTCCAATCGGGCCGAGGATCCGGTGCCGTCGGGCGATGCGGCGGCGGGGCCGTTGCACGGCGTGCGAGTGCTCGATCTCACCAGCGTGATCATGGGGCCACTGGCGACCCAGGTGCTGGGCGACCTCGGGGCAGAGGTGATCAGCGTCGAGAATGCCGAGGGCAACACCAACCGGGCGATGGGTCAGGGGGCGCATCCGGAGCTTTCCGGAGTCGCCATGAACCTGCTGCGCAACAAGCGCAGCATTGCCCTGGATCTGAAACACCCCGAGGGTCGCGCGGCTTTTCTGCGCCTGGCCGCGTCCAGCGACGTGCTCGTCACCAATCTGCGGCCCGGACCGCTGTCGCGCCTGAGGCTCGCCTATGCGGACGTCAAGGCCCACGCGCCGCGTATCATCTTCTGTCGTGCGCACGGTTACTCCGTGGCATCGGGCCGGGCGGACGCACCTGCCTATGACGACATCATCCAGTCCGCCAGTGGCATCGGCGACCTGTTCGGTCGTCTGGGCATGGCGCCCATGTTGTTGCCGACGCTGGTCGCGGACAAGGTCAGCGGGCTGACCATCACCTACGCGATCCTCGCCGCCCTGTTCCATCGCGAGCGCAGCGGCAGCGGCCAGGAGCTGGAGATTCCGATGATCGATGTGATGCGTGCCTTCGTGCTCACCGAGCACGGTTGCGGCGCGATCCCGGAGCCACCAGTGGCCAGCGCCGGTTACCCGCGCATCTTGACGCCGGAGCGCAAGCCACAGCGCACCGCGGACGGCTGGATCAACGTCCTGCCCTATCGCAAGGAGGACTACCAGGCGCTGTTCCATGCCGGTGGTCGTGACGATCTGCTCGAGGATCCACGGTTCGCGACGCGTGCCTCGCGCATCGAGCACAGCGACAGCCTGTATCGCGACGTCAGCGCGGTGCTGGCGGGGAATACCACCGAGCACTGGCTGCAGCTCTGTGCGCAGGCGGGGATTCCGGCGACCCGAGCGGCCTCCATCCAGGACCTGGTCGACGAGTTGCCTGTCGCCGAACACCCGCATGCCGGCCGCTATCGTCGCATTCCACCGCCGGTTCGTTTCGGCGCGACGCCGGCCAGCGTGCGCCGCGCGGCGCCGCTCATCGGCGAGCACGGCGCCGAGGTGCTCGCCGAGGTCGGCTACTCGAGCGGCGAAATCGACGCGCTCAGGGCCTGTGGCGCGCTGACCCTGCGTTCCGACCCCGAGGCCTGAGCTGCTCCAGGCTACGTTCGAAGTGGTCCGGCTAGTCGCCGCCCCAGTCGCACGTGATGTAGACGCAGCAGATCCTCCAGGGTGTCGGTGACCAGCTCGCGAATCGGAGAATCATTGGCGAACGGGGCCCCGGCCTGGAGGAAGCAGTCGGCGAGGGCGCGCGGTGTGAACGGCCCGTCCGGCGCGTGGACCAGACGCGGATCGAAGCGCGCGCCTTCGCGCCGGACCACCTCGTCGAACAAGTGCGCGGCGGCGCCGATGGATGGTCCGGCGCCGTGCCGGGACCGATGGGCGTGGCTGTCGTTCGCCGTGCCAGCGAACGCCGCGCGCCGGCTGGCCGCTTCCGCGGCATTGCTCAGGATCGAGACCACGGTGCCGCGGCCGTCGCTGCTCGAATGACCTTGCGCACGTAGCCAGGCAAAGCTCCGGTTGGCAATGCGACGCACGAACTGCTCGATGATGGCCGGACCGCGCGCGCGCAGATCGATGAGTGCATAGAAATAGGGCGCGCGATCATCGACCCGGGTGGCGTGCTCTGCATGCAGCAGCAGGCTCTCACTGACGCGCGCAATCGCCGCGTCGCTGACCGCCTGGATGAATTCGCCGACGGCCAGCCACGGCTGATCCGCGCCGACCGGCGTCTGGCTGCGTGCTTCGCGCATGCTCTCGAGGATCTGGGTGGAGTCGGAAAGCCGGATCAACCGTCGGTAGGCAAGCAGATCGATGTGCTCGAACTCGAGGCCGATCTCGACCAGACCGTGATGACGCCTGGCACGTCGGACCACGCCGATGGCGCGCAGGCGCTCCTGGCGGGACGCGAGCTCGAAGCTCACCGACACCGATTCACCGTGGCGAATCTGCACACGCTGCCGGGCATCCACCGGGACCAGTTTGGGCTTGTGCAGCAGTGCCATGCCCACCGCGCTGAAATTGGCGATCGTGCAGTCCCGTCGCACATTGCCGTGTAGCTGCAAGGTGGCGAGTATGTTGAGCGGGAATCGGGTGAAGCGGCGGCGTTCTGCTCCCTCCACCGGCTCGACCGGGTCCATGCGCAATTCGCTCCTCGAATCAGGAATGAGATTCATGTTACCCAAAGTCGTCATTCTTTGTGCGCTCGGTCTGCGACGATCCGGCCGGAGTGGCCTCGTCGTCCTGTTTCCTTGGCTGTTCGTCCCGTCAATCTAGGGCCGCGGCCGCGACGCGAACAATATGCCGGGGCTAGAATGAAGCGGCTTTTGACATTTGTTTGCGCGGCGCGAGCCGAGGCCGGCGCCAGACCGGCCCGGGCAGGCCCCAATGATGTGTGCAGGGTGCGTTCAGGGGTGCATCCATGCGAGAGCCGAGGTTGGCGGCCGCGTCCCATTGCAGTGACCATTTTGAAGTGACCCACATCCACATCGTGTCGGGCAGAGGCGTCGCACGCATCCGCAATGACACGCACGGAGCGGAAGGAGATCGGGCAGATGACCATCGATATTGCACATATCGGGCCGGGCGACGAACAGCGCGGTCGTTTCGTCGGCGAGGTGCGGGGCTTGGATTTGCGCGAACCGTTGTCGGCGGACGACGCGGCCGCCATTCATGCCGGCATGGACGAGTTCGCGGTTCTCGTCATCCGGGCACAGCTGATCGATGACGAGCAGCAACTCGCCTTCAGTCGCAGCCTGGGCGAGCTGGAGCAGGCCATTGGCACCAGCCTGCGCGCTGCCAACGAGTACCGTCTACCGACCACGTTCGCCGACGTGTCCAATCTGGACAAGGACGATCGTCCGTTCCAGCGTGACGACCGCAGACGGCTGTTCGCGATCGGCAACCGCCTCTGGCATTCGGATTCGTCCTTCAAGGTGACGCCCGCCAAGTACTCGCTGCTGCACGCGCGTCGGATTCCCTCCAAGGGTGGCAACACCGAGTTTGCCGACATGCGTGCCGCGTACGACGCGCTGGACGAGGAGACCCGTGCCCAGGTGCAGGATCTGGTCTGTGAGCATTCGCAGATCTACTCGCGACAGCAGCTCGGCTTCTTCGACTTCACCGACGAGGAGCGGCAGCGATTCAAGCCCGTGCTACAGAGCCTGGTCCGTACTCATCCGGTCACCGGGCGCAAGTCGTTGTACCTGTCGTCGCACGCCGGTGGCATCGTCGGCTGGCCGGTCCCCGAGGCACGCTCGTTCCTGCGTGATCTGATGGAGCTCGGTACCCAGCGTGAGTTCGTCCACTCACACAGCTGGCAGGTCGGGGATCTGGTGATCTGGGACAACCGTCAGACCATGCACCGGGCGCGACCGTTTCCCGCGGAGGAGGCACGCGACATGCGTCGCACGACGCTGGTCGGTGATGGTCCGACCGTCGCGCAGGCGGCCTGAAGCAGCCGCCGGGCTCGCCGGTGGGCCACAGCTGAGTGGCCCGGACATGGTTGCGGATCTCCGCTCGGTCAGTGGTGGACCCGCGGAGTACACCTGCGTGTACACCGCGGCGCATTGGCCGCTGTTCAGGACTCGCCAATATCCTCGAGCATCACATAGCCACGCTCGATGGCGTAGCGCAGGGCCTCGAAGCCCTTCAGCACCTCCTCGTAGACCTCTCGCTTCTTGATCAGCGCGGTCAGCGCGATCTCGGGGTTCTCGGCCGAGGCGCGAGTGCTTTCGAGCTGCAGGACCTCGCGCAGATAGTTCGCGCGGTGACGAGACACGGTCTCGGCCAGCTCCACCACATTCGCCTTGCTCAGGCTGCCGACCTTCTCAGCGATCTGGGCGCGATTGTGCTTGATGATGCTGTGCTGGAGCTCGTGCAGCCAGCGTCGGATCTGATGCTCGACCTCGGGCGTCTCGCTGGGGATGCTGCGCCCGCCTCGTACCGGCGAGACGGGCTGTAAGGGGTCATGACCGGAGCTACGGGTACCGGACTTGATCATGTCGAACTCTCCCGCGCCAGGCGCGCTGCTATGACCGAAGCGGAATCGGCCCGCGCGTGAGGAGCTGCCGGGCTCGCTGCGAGCGAACACTTGCAGCGGGCCGGCACGGTCCCGATTCCAGCCCCCTATCTTCGGATCTGCCAGTCTTCGGATCTGCGTGTCTTCGGATCCACCTGTCTTCGGATCTATCGGGTGATCCGGCGGCGCGCTTGAATCGGGTGACCAGCGTCGGTACCGGCGTCCTGCCTGGAATCATCGTCGGATCATGGCCAGCGCTCGCTGCACAGATGCTCGAACAGCGCCTGGTAGGCATAGTCGTCGGCACCGAGCGTGGTCCATTGCCCGAGTTGCGCGGGGGGCGAGGCCAACGCGTCGGCGAGCCAGTGGGCCTGCGGCCAGAGGCTCTGGCCACGTGCCGATTGTCGGCCCAGGGTGCGTCGCAGCAGGGCCCTGCAGGCGAGCGGTGATTCACGTGCCAGGCGCTGCACGCTCGCGACGATCTGGCGCGTGCACAGCTCGTGCTGCCCGGCCAGCCGCTCGTGGGCACGTATGTCCGGACCACCAAGTGTGGCTTCGAGTTGCTCCAGGCGTGCCGCATAGGCCTGACAGTCGGCCACCAGCCGCAGAGTCTGCGTGCGTGCGCCCGATGCCGTGATTTCCGGCATCAGGCTCAGCTCCAGCATCACCCGGTCGAACCAGCGCTGCTGGACTGCGGCGGTGGTGGCGGTCGAGGTGTCCTTGTCGAACTGCTCGTGTCGATGCAGATCCTGCGCGACCTTGGCCTCGATGGGCACACGTATCGGGTCCAACGGGCGATCGGGGTCTGACTGACCGGCGAGCGCGGACTGCATGAGCATCGCGGTCAGCTCCACGGAGCGTTGGTTGAGCTGGCGTGCGGTGATCTCCATCAGCGCGAAGTGCACCTGCTCGTGTTGCAGCACGAAGCCGAGCACCTCCTCCGGCAGATCCGGGTTCCGCCAGCTGCACTGGGGATCGAAGACGGCGCTGAAGCCTAGCGCCTCGATGTTCGGGCTGGCCTCGCCTGGCACGTTGTCCGACGCGCCACGGACGCCGCCGCGTCGCACCAGGGTCGGGCTGATCGATACGCACGACACGGCGCCGAGCAGCTGCTCGTGACCGCGAGCGAACTCGGGCGGTGTGCTGGCCTGGAAATCCTCGGCGCGCAGACCACGGTAATAGAATCCGCTGAAGATCCGATTGCGCTCATCGACCACGCGTGGTCGAGCAAAGTCCGGTAACAGGTCGGGTTGCTCCAAGCCTACGACCGGTGGCGCGGTCGGCTCATGCGCGAGGTTGCCTTTCGCCGGAAGCGGCGGTGCCATCGCGGCGCCGTCGGGGAGGGCGACACCGGACGTGCCGGCGCAGCCCGTGAGCAGCAGCGTCAGCAGGCCTAGCAGCCCGCCCGTCAGCGTGGCTCCAGCGTAGCGCCTTGCCCTGCGCATGCAGGGGCGCTTTGAAGTCATCGATATCCCCTGGGGAAATCCCTTGGGGAAATCCCTTGGGGAAATCCCT
>JAGRHX010000932.1 GCA_020444775.1 Gammaproteobacteria bacterium | reverse complement strand
TCGTCGATCGAGACGAAGGTCGGCTCGCCACCGAGAGTCAGCCGCACGTCGTGTCGAGCCAGACGGTCGTCGATGCGGTCGCCGAGCAGCAGGATGCGAGACCACTGCGCGTCGGTATACGGCCGGGTGACCCGCGGGTCCTCGTGGATGCGGGTCACCGTGTTGTGGTATTCGAACTCGACCTCGCACTTGTCGGTGTAACCGACGATTGGCGCCGCGCTCCCCGGACGAGGCGTGCAGGCCAGCGGTATGTGCCCCTCACCGGCAAACAGCCCCGATGTCGGGTCCAAACCAACCCAGCCGGCCCCCGGCAAGAAGACCTCGGTCCAGGCATGCAGATCGGTGAAGTCGGTCTCTGGCCCCGACGGCCCGTCCAGGGCCTTCTGGTCAGCGCTGAGCTGGACCAGATAGCCGGAAACGAACCGCGCCGCCAGTCCCAGGTGACGCAGGATCTGAACCAACAACCAGCCGCTGTCGCGGCACGAGCCTATACCGCGCTCCAAGGTCTCCTCGCAGCTCTGCACGCCGGGTTCCATACGCACCGTGTACTCGATGTCACGCTGCAGACGCTGGTTGAGCGCCACCAGGAAATCGACCGTGCCCATGCGGTTGGCACGGTCCACCCCAGCCAACCAGCGTTGCAGCCGCAGTCCCTGCTCCTCGACCTCCAGATAGGGTGCGAGCTCACGTGCCAGATCGGGCGCGTACTTGAAAGGAAAATGCTCGGCGTATTCCTCGAGGAAGAAGTCAAACGGATTGACCGTGCTGAGCTCCGCTATCACCTCGACGTCAAAACTCAGCTGACGAGCCTTGCTCGGGAAGACGAAACGGGCAAGGAAGTTGCCGAAGGGATCCTGTTGCCAGTTGACGAAGTGCTCGGCCGGTTCGACCTTCAACGAGTATTCATGGATCGGTGTGCGGGTATGCGGCGCCGGCCGCAGTCTGACCACGTGCGGCGACAGCCCTACCGGGCGGTCGAAACGATATTTCGTGCTGTGCGAGATAGCGACTCTGATCGACATCTGAGGCCTATGTGATGACGTTGGTGGCGTCCCTGGCAACAGTACAGACGGCCGCGAGCGACGCTCGTCCGTGGCCACCCGGTGCGCGCGGCCGCCGTCATCGATCGCGGGTCCAATATACACTCGACCACGGTCGGCATCGGCCAATCGCCTCGCCGCAGCACATCAAGTCAAGTGCCCGCGCGCGGCGCTACGGCTGCCGCAGACGGACGACGAACATCTTCGGCCAGAGCTTACCCGTGACCCAAAGCTCACCGCTGGACGGGTCGTAGGCCAGACCGTTCAACACGTCGGCTCCGGCACGCTCGCTGGCGGTCAGCAGCGACGCGAAATCGAGCTGTGCGCGGACCTGCCCGCTGCGTGCATCGATGAGCACCACGCGGTCAGTCTGCCACACGTTGGCAAATACGACCTCGGCGCTCGCTGCCCCAAAGACACCCGACGCTTCGGGCGGCGCTTTGGATGGCAGCTTCCCGGCCAGCGGCTTCGGCGTCGCCACGCCCAACCCTGCAAGCAAAGAAGCAATATGCGGGCCAGCGGCGTGCTCCAGCTCGTTGAGGCGCTCGACCGGGCGCCCGTCATCGAACACGGGCAGCCGCGATCGCTCACGGAAATCGACCGGGTCCAGAAAACGCAGCGAGGCGCTGCCGTCGCTCATGATCAGTCGCTCACCGTCATAGGTCAGACCCCAGCCTTCCCCGACGTAGCGGAAATCAGCGATCCTGCGAAAGCCCTCGAGTTCGTAGACGAAACCGATCTGGGCGCGCCAGGTAAGCTGGATCAGGCGATCATCGACCAGCGCGAGCCCCTCGCCGAACAGCGTGCGTGGCAGACTCAGCCGACGCTGCACCGCGCCGCTGCGCGGCTCCACCCGGCGCAGGGAAGAACGCCCATAAAGGCCGGTGCTCTCGTAGAGCATGCCCTGATGCAGCAACAACCCCTGGGTAAAGGCCTGCGGGTCGTGCCGGTAGGTGGCGACCACTTCCCAGCGCAGCGTCGGCGCGGCCACGGCCGACGGCAGCCCGAACAGCGAAGCGCTCAGCAGCACGAGCAACCCGGGCAGGGCCCTGCGTGCCAGGCGCTGACCGGTGCGCGAACAGGATTCGTAGCGAGGCCCGTGGCGGCCGGGCAACAGTCGTCCGACACGCGGACAGCGTCGCGGTGACGAGCTCGACATGCTCATCGACTCCTCAGCGTTCTGCCCCAGCACAGCGCGTGCCTGACGACCCGACCGCTCCCAAGATGGTGCAGGTAATGGAGCAGGCGGCCACTGGTTTCGGCCCGCGACCGCACCCTGTCGACCGCCCGCGCCGTATTCAAGCTGCGAAGGCCTGCTCCGCCAGCCGGGTGATGCCTCGATTGGTGACCTGCGCGGCATCGAGCTGGGTGAAGTGGCCGACCTCCTGCACGAGCTCGATGTGCGCAGCCGGCACCAGACGCTTGATCATGTCCAGATACGGGGTGCTGGAATCAGCAGCCGTGAGCAGGCGCCGTTCACGCGCCTCGTTCACAGTGGTGCTCTGCAACACCAGCATCGGCACTGCGATTCGGCCGTAGGCCGATTCCATCTTGCCAGCATCGTAGAGCGCCATCTCGGACATCAACTCACGACCAACCCGCTCCGGCGTCGCCCGCGCGCGCGCCACGATCACGGCCCGTTCGATGGGGTCGCTGCGTTCGGTGAACATGGCCTGGAACATCGTGCTCATCTGGTTCTCGAAGCCCACCGAGTCGATCCGCGCCAGTATCAAGTCGCGCGCAGCCTGCGGATCACCGTGGCCCTGCTTGCTGCCGTCGACAAAGACGATGCCCTTGACCCGGTCCGGCGCGGCATGCAGCGCTTCGACCACCACCCGGGTCCCCATGCTGTGCCCGATCAGCACCGCGCGCTGCGCGTCCCGGGCCCGCATGACCTCGGCCACGTCCTGCCCCAAGGTGGACGGGTCGTAGGGACCGGGAAGATCGCTGGACCGGCCGTGACCACGTAGGTCTACACACAGGCAGCGATATCGGTCGCTGAAGAACTCAACCTGCTTCTGCCAGTCGGTGTGGTCACAGGTCAGACCATGCACGAACACGAGCCAGTCACCACGCTCGCCGAATACCGTTGAGAAAATCATCCGTTCACCTCGAGTACAAGCTCCAACCGTGGGCGCATAGGCTGAACCGAAGGCTGTCGTCATTGCAGCAGACCACTCTCCACCATCCGCCCGCAAGGTCCGCGGCACATCGCGTCTGGCACATCATAGCGGCGAAGCGAGGAAAACCACACGACCGCCGGATGCGCCGCGAGCGGTGCCGGGGGTCATCGCCGCAGGGGCAAATGCACCGCGCGAGGCCACCCCCTGCGGGGCATTTGCACCGTCTTCACCGAAACGGTTCCGGCCGCTGCCCTGCTGGCCGCCAGCACTCGCATCGGCTCGCTCGGTGCACGCAGACTCGAGCGTGTTCGGCGCACTACAATGTGGCAATTGGACCGGCCGACCTGCAACCGCGCCCTAGCCTGGCGCGCTTCATCGAACGCTGGGAATCTCCACGCAGCCCGTCTTGAGAAGACCATGTCACACTGTGTCGCCTCGCACGGGTCACCGGCACGAGCCCATTGGCACCAGGCCATACGTTCGACGCGTCGAGCGACAGGCCGTGGAACGATTCGCGACCATGAGCATGTCACGCCCCAGACTCAGCACCGAGCACGTCAGCTGGCTACGAGATGCGGCCGGCTACTTCGACGCCCATCGCGGCAAGACCGTGGTCGTGCACTTCGACGGAGAGCTGCTGCTCGAGGGTGGATTGCGCTCGCTGGCCCGCGACCTGGCCCTGCTGCAGAGCGTGGGCATGGGTCTGGTACTGGTCTACGGCGCGCGCGCGCAGATCAGCGCGGCGATGGCGACGGCGGGTATCGAGACCACCTTGCACGGCGATCTGCGTATCACGCCACGCGAGGCGGTGAGCTGTTGTCTGAGCGCCTGCACCGCCGTGCAGGCGGATATCGAGGCGGCACTGTCAGAGGTCGCCAGTCACAACCCTCACGAACGCGTCATCGTGGTCTCGGGCAACTTCGTGGTCGCCCGACCACACGGTATCCATGCCGGTGTGGACTACCAGCGCAGCGGCGACGTGCGTCGGGTTGCGGCACAAGCCATACGACCGCTGCTCGAGGCAGGGCAGATGGTGCTGCTGGGACCGATGGCGACGACACCGTCCGGCGAATGGCTGAATCTGCGCTCCGAGCGAGTCGCGGCGCGTGTGGCCGCGGCCCTGCAGGCCGACAAGCTCGTCTTCTTGGGTAGCGAGGAGGGCTTCACCCATCCAGAGAGCGGCGCCATGCTCCGTCAGCTGGACATACCGCGGGGCGAGCTGCTGCTGGCGGTGAGCCGGGCCCATCGTGGCGACGTGCCACAGCCCAGCACCGGCAACCCGGCGCGCGACGAGACCTTACGCAAGCTGGCGGTCGCCCTCGAAGCCTGTAGAGACGGGGTCGCGCGAGCGCACTTCCTGGACCGGCGTCGGGACGGCGCGCTGCTGCTCGAGCTGTTCAGTCGGGACGGCGTGGGCAGCATGCTGACCGCCGACACCTACGACACCATCCGTGCCGCGAGCGCCGACGATCTGGGTGGGCTGCGCGCGCTCATCGAGCCGCTCGAAGCCAACGGCGTGCTGATTCCACGAACGATAGAGCAGCTCGAGGCCGATATCGGCCAGTTCCTGGTGGTGGAACGGGATCAGAGCATCATCGGCTGTGCCGCCTTGTATTGTTTCAGCGATCCGCCCTCGGCGGAATTGGCCTGTCTGGCCATCGATCCCCGATACCAGAAGGCCGAGCGTGGCGACGCGCTGCTTGCCGCGGTCGAGACCCGGGCCGTGGACGCGGGTGCACACTTCCTGTTCGCCTTGTCGACCCAGACCGTGGACTGGTTCAGGGAGCGCGGCTTCGTCGAACGGGGTCCGGACGCCCTGCCGACCGAGCGCGCGGCACGCTATGACCGGCAACGCGGCTCCAAGGTGCTGGTCAAGAGCCTGCAAGCGCCGCCGGGCTGAACGCGTTCATCGGCGACGGCGGATCACTCGCCCTCGATGCCCTGGATGGGCTTGACCGTATTCCAGTGCTTGCAGCTGGGGCACTGCCAATGGATGGTCTTGGCGGGGAAGCCGCAGTGGCTGCAGCGATACACGGGCCGATCACGCAGCAGTGCGCCGGTGAGCTGCTTGAGCACCGGCAGATAGCCTTGCTGTTGCGATGAGGCACAGGCCAGCTCGTATGCCAGCAACCGGTCCAGACCACGTACCGAGGTCCGCGAGCTCAGCCGCTCGGTGAGGAAATCACGCGCGTGCTGCGGACCACAGGCCCGGTTGTGCTGCTCGGCCAGCTCCAGGGTCGCCGAGATACCGCCGTAGCGATCCATCAAACGGGTCAGGAAGGCATTCAGGTCCTGTGGGCGCGCCAGTGCCTGGTAGCAGCGTTGCGCTCGCTCGATGGTCTCCGGCAGATAGGCGGGCTCCTGGTCCTCGACCCGCTGCAGTGCCCGCACCGCGCGCTCGTAGTCGCCGGTCTCGGCACAGACATCGGCCTCGAGCAGGCTCGCGCGCACGCAGCCACGATGCGCATCCAAGGCCTGACCGAGCATCTTCAAGGCACCTGGCACGTCACCGGCGGCGCGGAAGCTGGCCGCCTGCTCGCAGTGATAATGCGCGATGATCGGGCCGAGCTGGTTGCCGGTGACCTGCTCGAGCTCGCGCGCGCGGCGGATCGCCTTCTCCCAGTCCTTCTCCTGCTCATAGATGTCAATCAGCTGGCGCAGCGCTTGCACCTGGTGGGCGCCGGCCTCGCACAGCTCGACGAACAGATCCTCGGCACGGTCCAGCAGCCCGGCGCTGAGGTAGTCCTGGGCCAGCTCCAGCAACGCTTCCAGGCGCTGCGCATCGGACAATGCATCACGCGCGACCAGATTCTGGTGGATGCGGATGGCCCGGTCGACCTCGCCCCGACGACGGTAGAGATTGCCCAGGGCGAGATGCGTCTCGACCGTCTGGTGATCGACCTCGAGCAACTTGATGAAGACCTCGATGGCCTGGTCGGGCTGCTCGTTGAGCAGGAAGTTGATGCCCTTGAAGTAGTCGTCGCGTAGCGCCGGACTCTCGCTGGCATGCAACCGACCCGCGCCGAAACGCCGGGCGAGCACCCAACCCAGGGTCACGCCCGCCAGCAGGATCAGTACGAGCAGATAGAGGTCCATGTTCCGAGACGTATCCGCGGGAGGTCGCGCCTGGCGCTTCGTAGCGATTCGCTGGGATGCGAGACGGTCGGCGGACGACCGCGCTCATGGTCGCCGATCGAGCAGCGGGCGCGGTCGGAATGACTGAGACTGCGGCCAGCGCGCCTGCCCCACGTGGCGCGGACAAGAGCCCGCTCGGTAGTCGCCCGGGTCAATCGCGAGCGTCGCTCGATACGGCATAGTCGCTTCGGGAAGCGGACTTGCCGGCCTCGTCCTTGCGGGCACTGCTGGCACTCAATTGCTGGGTGGCCCGATCGACGCGCTCACGCAGCTCCTTTCCGGGTTTGAAGTGGGGCACGTACTTGGCGGGCAGCGATACCGGTGCGCCGGTCTTGGGGTTGCGACCGACACGTCCGGGCCGGTAATGCAGGGAGAAACTGCCAAAGCCTCGTATCTCGATTCGGTCGCCGCCGGCCAAGCGCTCGGCCATGTGCTCGAGCACGGTCTTCACGGCAAGCTCAACGTCCCGGTACGCCAGCTGGGTCTGCTTTTGTGCGATACGCTCGATGAGCTCCGATTTTGTCATGGACGCGACTCCCCTAGCGGTTGCGCAGGCACTTGAGCTCGAATCGAGAGGACTGGCGACGCCCGGACGGCGTCAGGACCACGATGGCCCGGCGATCCGACCGTCAGGCACACGACCGATGCCGGCAAGAACCATGCCGGGCAGCGATCCAGGCACTGCGATCCGTGCGTGCGCAGAACCTGTGTCGATTGGACCGCAACGGCATGTCAAGCCTATCACCCAGGCCATATCACCCAGGCCCTTGCGCCCGGACGACGGGGACCACGGGCAGCCGGGGGCGCGGGCCGACCGACAGCCAGCCCTTACCTGAGGTGGTCGGAACCGGAGCAGGTCGGGAAACGGGTCCCGAGCGCCGAACGAAGTCGGAGTCGGGACCCGGGCCCGCGGCCGCGATGACGGGTTGACGTCAGCGCCATCCTCGACGGAACCAGGACCTCGGTATGAGACCGATCAGCCGCGGTTCCCCTGATTCTCCATCTGCTCCTTCAGAAGATCACCGATGGTCATGCCACCGCCGCGCGAGGACGTGCTGTACTCCTGCACAACCGCGGTCTCCTCATCGGACTCCTTCTCACGCACCGACAGAGAGATGGTGCGCTTCTTGCGATCGACGCCGATGAACTTGGCTTCGATGGCATCCCCGATGTTCAGCACCGAGCGTGCATCCTCGACCCGCTCACGCGACAGCTCGGAGGCCCGCACATAGCCCTCGACGCTCTCGGCCAGCTCGACCAGCGCGCCCTTGGGATCGACCTCGATGATCGTACCCCGAACCACACTGCCCTTGGGATGATCGGCGAGGAAGTTCGAGAACGGGTCCTTGTCGAGCTGCTTGATGCCCAACGAGATACGCTCCCGCTCGGCGTCCACCGACAACACCACCGCCTCGATCTCGTCGCCC
>JAGRHX010000931.1 GCA_020444775.1 Gammaproteobacteria bacterium | reverse complement strand
TGTTGTATCTGGGCCGGGTGCCGGATGAGGCGCGCGCGCGGATGCCGGGACTGGGCGAGCAGGGGGCCGCGGGCCCAGGCTTCGATCTGTTGCTCGATAGGATCGGGCACTTCCCTCGCTCGGGTATCATCTGGGCCGGTACCACCAGCGTGCCCGATGCGCTGGTCACCTTGCATCAGCGGCTGGTTGGCGCGGCGCGCGAGCTCGGTCTGGACCCACCTGCGCGTGATTTCCTACCACACGTGACGCTGCTCAGGGCGGCGCATGCCGGACCGGACTGGCAACCGGAGAGGGTGCTGTGCTGGCCGGTGGACGGATTCAGGCTGGTTGCGTCCCGGCTGAGCAGCACCGGGCCCGACTACACCACGCTGGCGACGTGGTCGCTCGGTCCAACGCCCGGCGAGAGCGTTGGGGGCGGTGCGACCGATGATGCGCCCGACGAGGCGTGATGAAGTGACCATCGCGAGACCGGCGTCGGTCGAAGCGGTGACCGATGCGGAGACCTGAGTTGATGCGAATCGAGCGAGTCGAGGTTTTCCAGGTTCAGTGGTCCGCCCAGGACCGGCCCGAGCAACGTAGCGCGCTGGTCCGTATCTGGGATGATGACGGTCGTACCGGGCTGGGCGAGGTCTCCCCGATGCAAGGTGGTCTGGCCTCGCTGTCGATGATCAAGCACAACATCGCCCCGGCGCTGATTGGTGAAGATCCGCTCGACCATGCCGTGCTGCAGGACCGGCTGCTGCATCGGCTGGTCAAGCTCGGGCCGGAAGGGGCGCTGAGCGGCGCGCTGGCCGGCATCGACATTGCGCTTTGGGACCTCAAGGGCAAGTGCTTCGGCCAGCCGGTCTACAAGCTGGCCGGTGGCGCGTGGCGGACCGCGCTGCCGTTCTACGCCTCCATCGGTGGCAACGGCGTGGAACGCAGCCTGGACCGGGTGTTACGGATCGTCGAGACACGCATGCGTGACCAACCGGCCGCCATCAAGATCCGATTCGACAATCAGCGGGTCAGTCTGGACGCCGATATTCCCGACCACCTGGCCAAGGCACGGGCGGTGCGAAGGCTGGTCGGCGACGATTTTCCACTGGCCTTCGACGCCAACAACGGCTACTCGATGAGCGGCGCGCTGCGTGTCGGCAAGGCCTTGGAGGAGCTCGGCTACTGGTGGTTCGAGGAGCCGCTGCAGCACTACCACGTGGGCGCCACCGGCGAGCTCGCCCAGCGTCTGGGCATCACGGTCTCGGCCGGCGAGCAGACCTACACGCTGGCGGGGCTGGCCGAGCTGATCCAGGCCGGGGTGCGCATGGTACAGCCCGATCCCATCAAGATGGGGGGCATCACCGGCCTGCTACGCTGTATCGCCCTGGCGCAAGCCCACGGGGTGGAGCTGGTGTCGCATCAAACCCAACCGACCATCGGCCATGTCGCCAATCTGCATATCTGTGCGACCCAGCTACACGCCACCAAGCCTTGCGAGCTGAACGACCCGGGCGACCGTACCCACGTCATCTTCGCCAATCCCCCGGTCGCGGTGAACGGTTTCTACCATCTCAGCGATACCCCCGGGCTCGGCATCGAGATCGACGAAACGGCGCTGGACGCGCACCGGGTGGAGATCGACTGAGTCCTCGGAGGCGGTCTGCCGAGGTCTCGGTCGGTGGTCAACCGGCGCCCGACTCGCCATCTCGAACCTGGATTGCATGCGGTTCGGGTCGACCGGCGGCACGGGCCTCGGCCCGCGCCTTGGCAATCGTGCGGATCCGCTCACCGAGCTCCGGATTGGCATTCTCCAGTCGGAAGAACTCGGCACGCCCAAGCTCCAACAGCCTGACCCGGGTGGTCGTGGTGAAGCTGAACTGATAGCGGACGCCCTCGAGCATCTCGACCTCGCCGAAGAAGTCGCCGGTGCCGAGCTCGGTGTCACCGGCATCGGTGCGGATCCGAACCTTTCCCGAGGCGATGAAATACATCGAAGCGGCCACGTCGCCGGCGCTCACCACGTCCCAGTGCGGCGGGTAGTTGTGTGAGCTGAGATGTGGCATCAGGGTCAGCACCTGGCCGGTGTCGAGCTCGGCGAGCAATGGAATGCGGGCGATCAACGGCCAGGTGACGACGAAATCCCTGCGACCCACCTCCTGGGCGAAGCCGGTCGCGATGATCGCGATCGGCAGCGCGAACATGCCCAATCCGAGCAGCATCACCAGGCCACCGAACAGCTTGCCAAACGGCGTCACCGGCGACACGTCGCCATAGCCGACCGTGGTCAGCGTGGCCATCGCCCACCAGGCGGCATCCGGAATGGTGCCGAACGCATCCGGCTGGGCATCCTTCTCCAGGAGGTGCATGCCGCTGGCCGACAACAGCAGCACGATCGTCATCAGCAGCAGAGCGCCGAGCAGGGTTCTGGATTCCCGATGGAAGACCTCAACGATCGCGTTCAGCGCCGGTGAATAACGCGCCAGCTTCGCCAGCCTGATCAAACGCAGCACCCGCAGCACGCGCAGGTCGATGGGCAACACGAAGGCGAGATAGAAGGGCAGGACCGCGAGCAGATCGATGATGAGATAGGGTCGCCGGGCAAAATGCAGCCGCGCCTTCCAGGCCGGCATGCGACGCAGGAACGGCATCTCCACGCAGCTCCAAACGCGCAGCCCATACTCGATCGTGAAGACAATGACCGAGAACAGATTGAAGAGATCCAGGTGGGGGCCGTAGCTTGCCTCCACGGATGGGATGGTCTCGACGATGAAGGCGATGGCATTGAGCACGATGAGCCCGATCAGGCACAGGTCCAGCGCCTGACTGATCCGGTCGTCCCCACGACCGACCTCCAGCGCTTCGTAGGCGCGACGGCGAATCAGGTTGACGCGGCGTATGCTGTCGGTGTCGCTGTTCATGAACTGGGACGTGTCGTGCCGGCGGAGAGCGGCTTGTGCTGGAATGGGAATTGCGTACTCTGTGCGTGAATGATCTCCCGTCCGTATCCGAGCGAGCAAGCATCCCGATGAAACTGCAAGACACGGTAGCCGTGGTGACCGGTGGCAATGGTGGTCTGGGTCAAAGAATCTGCCATGCGCTGGCCGCGGCGGGCGCGCACGTCGCGGTGGTCTACGCGCGCAGCGCATCACAGGCCGACCAGGTCTGCAGCGAGCTGCGCGTCCATGGCGTGCAGGCCGAGGCCTTCGCCTGTGATCTGACCGAACCGGCGCAAATCCAGACCTTGATGAAGCAGGTCATCGATCGCTTCGGCCGACTTGACATCCTGGTCAACGACGCCGCCTATAACATTGCCATACCGTTTCCCGATCTGGACGCCCTGACCTTGCAGGAATGGGATCGCATCATGGCAGTGAACCTGACCGGACCGATGTTGTGCATCAAGGCGGTCGCGCCGATCATGAAAGCGCAGGGCGTTGGCCGTATCGTCAACATCTCATCGATCGCCGGGCTCGCACCCCAGGGCTCGTCTATAGCCTATGCGGTGTCCAAAGCCGGGCTCATCCACCTGACCCGCTGCATGTCGGTGGCGCTGGCACCGCAGGTGCTCGTCAACTGCGTGGCGCCGGGCCTGCTCGAAGGCACCCGCGCCACCGCCAATCTACTGGCCAGCCAGATCGAGCAGGCCTCGAGCGGCTCGCTGCTGAAGATCCCGGCAGACAAGGACGACGTCGCCGACCAGGTGCTGACCATGTGTCGCACCGATACCATGACCGGCCAGACCATTGTCATCGACTCCGGTCGCTTCTTTCACTGACCGATTGTCCGGGTCGGGTGTAGGGTCGGGCTGCGGGAATGGCCGTGAGCGCGCCCCGGGGTGAAGGAACTTGAAAACCTATCTGGTCAATCTGTGGGATTCACTGCGATCCAGCTTCTGGTTCGTGCCGGCGATGTTCGGCGTGGTGGCGTTGCTGGTTGCGATTGCCATGCCGATGCTGGACGCAAGCCTGCAGATACAGCATCCGGCGTGGCTGCTGACGACAACCGACGCGGCACGAGCCACGCTGTCGACGATCGTCGGCGCGATGATGGGCATCACGGGGACGGTATTCTCGATAACGATTGTCATCCTGTCCTTGACCTCACAGCAGTTCGGTCCGCGCCTGCTGCGCACCTTCATGCTCGACCTGCCTACCCAGGTCAGCATGGGCGTGTTCCTGTCCACCGGTGTGTACTGTCTCCTGATCCTGCGTGTGGTGGAGGATTCACCACACGGACCTGGGACTCCCCACGCCTCGGTAGCGCTGGCGGTGGTTCTCATCGTGCTCAGCATGGGTGTGCTGATCTACTTCATACACCATGTCGCGGTGATGATTCAGGCGCCCAACGTGGTCGCCCTGGTCGCCCAGGATCTCGACAATGCGATCGTGCGTCTGTTTCCGGAGCGGATCGGCGAAGACGCCGGCAAGCGCGTTGCCGAGGGGCCGGGTGCCCAGCAATTGGCGGACGCGCCCGCCCGGGTGGTGAGCTGCACAGCGCTGGGATACGTGCAGGCGGTCGACGATCAGCGCCTGATGACCATCGCGGTCGAATGCGATCTGCGCATCCATCTGCACAGACGTCCCGGTCACTTCGTGTCAACCGGCATCGTGTTGGCGGATTTGTGGTATCGCGGCGGGACCTTGACCGATGAGGCATGGTCGGACATCGAGCGCAGGATCAACGACTGCCTGATCGTCGGCGTACGTAGCACACCCAGGCAGGACGTGGAGTGCGCGATAGGCGAGCTGGTCGAGCTTGCCGTGCGCGCGCTGTCACCCGGCATCAACGATCCTTTCACCGCGGTTACCTGTGTGGACTATCTGGGCTCGGCCATGGCCGAGCTCGCGCAGCGTCAGATGCCGGACCCCAGACGCGTCGACGACGAGGGTATCCTGCGCGTTGTCACCTGGAGCGTCGACTTCGATCAAGCGCTGGACACCGCTTTCAACCAGATCCGGCAGTACGGTGCCGGTTCGCCCGCGGTGTTGATACGGATGCTCGAGGTGTTCGCGGTGCTGGGACGGCAGGTGAGCCGTCAGCAGCACCGCCAGTCAGTGCTCAGACATGCCGCCCTGGTCGAGGAGGCGGCGGTCAACGCCGTGCACGACAGCAATGCGTTGGCCGCCATCCGTGCCAGACATCAGGCCATCTGAGCGCGGCCGCTTCTATAACGCGAAACGACACGGCGACTCAGCGCCGCTTCAACACCCGAGCCACCACCAGTCCCGCGGCGAAGGCGACGGCCAGGCTGGTGAACGGGTTCTGTCGGACCGTGCGCTGTAGACGCGCACCTTGATCCTGTACCCATCGTTGCGCCTCGACGCTATTGGTGTCGAGGGTGTCGCGTGCTTGCGTGACATGATCGCGAATGCGCGTTTCGGCATCCTCAAGATGCGCGGCGGCGCGATCCAACGCCTCGTGAGCCGCGGTCGCGACCTGCTGGGTGGTCGGCGAGCTTTCGGATCGATTGGTGGATTTCTCCGTGTTGCTCTTGCTCGAGCTCATCTTCGTTCTCCTCTTCAAGACCTGACGGAGCCAGACCGGTTGAATGGCACCGCGCCGGTTGGCACGAACGGTTCAATTGAGCCGCGTTGGGGATTTCCGGCATCGGCCCGGCGCTTCCACCAGCGCAGTCAGCTGGCATGGATCCTGATTGCGCTTGTGCGGGCCCACGGTGCGGCAATCCTCCCAGCCGGCCCTGGAAGACCCGGCCATCGGCCGGTTACGCGCCGTGCAATCGGACCAATCTCGATCAGGGGAACTGCAAGTTGAATGCCACCATGCTAGTCGGAATCTTCGTCCTGCTGTCGGTCCACACCCTGGACTTCGCGGAGCCCGTGCTGATGCCGGTGGTGTTCGCGCTGTTGGTCAGCCTGTTGCTGCGCAGTCCGGTGCGCATGCTGCGGCGTGCGGGTATTCCCAACACGGTCGGCGCATCCGTGGTACTCGGGGGCAGCTTGATCGCAGTCCTGCTCGGCGCGTACGTGCTGGCCGAGCCCGCCAGTGAATGGTTGCGCAAGGCGCCGATGGAGATGCGCGAGCTGGAGTGGAAGCTGCGCGACCTGAAGCGACCCATTCAGGCCATCCACGAGGCCGGCGAGCGTATCGAGGAGGTGACCGCGATGGCCGGTGGTAAGGCCTCGATGCGAGTGGAGCTACGCGACCGACGCTTGATGGATGTGGTGCTGAATGCGACGCCGGGCGCGATCGCGGCGGCCGCGACCATCTTCATCTTGATGTTCTATATCCTGACCAGTGGCGATGAGCTGGTGCGCAAGCTGGTGGTTCTGGCGCCGAGCGGGCAGGACAAGCGCAACTTCATCCAGACCATGCGCGAGATTGAGTCGGAGGTGTCCAGATTCCTGATCACCATCACCGTGATCAATCTCTGCCTGGGCGTGCTGACGGCTCTGGCGCTGTTCGTCTACGGGGTGCCCAATGCCGGTCTTTGGGGCGCGCTGGTGGCCTTGCTCAATTTCGCGCCGTACATCGGCGCCGCAGGGAGCCTCGTCGTCCTGACCCTGGTCGGTCTGACCAGCTTTGACGACCTGCAGGTTGCGTTGGGCGTGCCGGCCATCTTTCTCGTGCTGACCGCGCTGGAGGGCCAGATCATCACGCCCATCGTGCTCGGACGTACGTTGTCACTGAATCCCTTGGGAATCTTCGTGGCACTGTTGTTCTGGGGCTGGCTGTGGGGGCTGCCGGGCGCGCTGTTGGCGGTCCCCATGCTGACCGTGGCGAACATCATCTGCAGAAGAATTCCGCGTCTGGCACCGGCGGCGGCGCTGTTGGCGCGTAACGGGGGGTGAAACGGGGGGAACTGGTGGTCGGCGTCGCTCCGTCTACAACTTCGGCGGCGCCGTGGTCGGTGACGGTTCGTTCACCGCTGACCCGGCTTGCAGCCGGTCGTCGGCCGCGCCGACGGCCAGACGGAACAGGCTGATCGCCATCCGTCCCAGCAGACGACCGGACGTGCGGGTGCTCACCAGCAAGCCGCTTGTCAGGCCGCTGGCAAAGGCCAACCCCAGACCGTGCGGCGTAGCCGCCGCCTGGCCGAGCCGGTTACGCAGGGTTGCCCGAGCGCGACGCAGCACGCCGAGCCGGGTCTCGAGACGTTGCTCGGCTCGTTCAAGCTCGTGTTTGTAGCGTTGTAGCAGCAACGGTATGTTCCCCGTGGACATCAGGCCAGGCATCGGCCTGATTGGTGGAAATGCCCCGCCCGGTTGGGGCAGATGCCCGAAGCTCGTCATGCGCGACGGTCATCCGGGACCGTCTTGCGGGGCACGCGTGGCACCTGTTCGCCAGGCAACGCGCCGGCCGGATGCTCGGGTGCGACCCCGCCGCGCGCTCAGGTTTCGCTGCCCTGAAGCAACGCGACGAGCGCGCTTCGACTCCGTGGCAGGGTCAGGTTGTGGCTCAGACGCAGCGCGTAGGTGAAGGCACCGGCGACCAGCAGGAGATTGAGGACGACGAGGCAGCCCACCGCGCCCAGCACCGAGAGCCCCGTTGCGTGCAGAGCGAGCAACAATCCGGCCTGGGCGAGCAACCAGGCGGACAACAAGGCCAGGCCGCCAACCAGCACACAGACCACGATCACCGGCACGCTCGCCGCCGCCAGCGTGGATTCGGCGACCAGCAGATCGCGCAGCGCGAGGATGCTGGCGCGCAGCGCATCCAGTGCACGACGCGCTGCGTTGCCGGCTGCCAGCAGTGTCTCCCAGGCGTCGGTTTCCGAGGCGTCCGGGGATCCTGCGGCCGCCGCCGGCGGTGGTTCGGCCGCGGCGTTGGTGTGTGCGTTGGAGGCCGCTCCGGGCGCTTCATTGCCGGCGGCACTCAAATGATCGTGTGGATGCATCGCGCTGGGCTCCATGCGACCTGAGCCAATCAACGATGCCATGGCTCGGGCCGCGCAGGTCGATCCGGACATCGGTTCGTCTATCGTCCATGCCAGCAATCTTCGGGCCAGTGCTACATGTCGTCGGACCATCGTCGACCTCGGTCCCGCTCGCGCGAGCATGCGCTATTCTTCGCGCCTGCGGTCCGGGGTCGCTTCGAGAGCACGTTCAACCATCGACGTCCAGGACCAGCGGGGCGGCGGCTGGGGACACGCATGCGGAGCGGGCATCAAGCCCCTCGGTGCAGCAGCGGATGTGCGCCCGGCCGGGGCAATCCTGGAGAGCACGATGCGTATCGTTCATTACTTCGACTACAAGAGCCCTTACGCCTAT
>JAGRHX010000930.1 GCA_020444775.1 Gammaproteobacteria bacterium | reverse complement strand
CGACGAGGTGGGCGGCGGGTTGAGCTCGAAGATCGAGGACCGGACGTCGCGCACGGTGAGGTCGAGCTCGTCGACCGCTTGCTGGATCCGATCGACGACCTCGGGCTGGTCGGCCAGGCGGGCGGCCGACTGGAGCGACAGGCCGGTGGCGAAGAGGCGCTGGATGACGGTGTCGTGCAGGTCGCGGGCGATGCGCTCGCGCTCCTGGGCGATGTCGAGCTCCCGCGCCCGCGCCAGCAGGCGGGCGTTCTCGATGGCGATGACGGCCTGGTCGGCGAAGGTGGTGACCAGTTCGATCTGCTTCTCGGTGAAGGGCCGGACTGAGCGCCGCATGAGGGTGATGGCGCCCATGAACTCGTCGCCGCGCAGCAGCGGCACGCCCAGCATGGAGCGTTGTCCCAGCACGCCCTGGCCTTCGCGCCACTTGTAGTCGGGATCAGCCAAGCAGTCGGCGATATGCTCCGTCCGGCGCGTCGCCAGCACGCGTCCCTGCAGGCTGCCGTTGTTCTGTTCCACAGGGTTGGCCAGCAGGTAGTCGCGCGATGCCTGGTCGTAGCCATGCATGGCGACCGTCTGGTAGGTGGTGCCGTCGAAGCGGGCAATGTCCGCCATCTCCGCCTGGCACAGGCGCGCCGCGGTCGCGACGATCATCTCCATCACCGGCTGGACATCGAACTTGGAGCGGCTGATGGCACCCAGGACCTCGCCAGTCGCGGTCTGGCGGTCGAGCGACTCGGTGAGCTCGCGCGTGCGTGCCTGCACCTCCTCGAACAGGCGCACGTTCTCGATCGCGATGACGGCCTGGTCGGCGAAGGTGGTGATCAGCTCGATCTGCTTGTCGGTGAAGGGCCCCACCCAGCTCCTGGTCACCGAGATGGTGCCGAGGAT
Organism: Gammaproteobacteria bacterium; assembly: GCA_020444775.1. The sequence continues at coordinate 1,120 of JAGRHX010000930.1, read as the reverse complement.
GCGGCCCTCGCGCAGCAGCGGCACGCCGAGGATGGTGCGGTGCCGCACGCTCTGCTGGCCCTCGCGCCAGGTATAGCTCGGGTCGGCCAGCACGTCGGGCACATGCACCGTCCGTCCCTCCAGCAGCACGCGCCCCGTCACCGTGCCGGTGCCGGGGCGCAGCGGGTGCTGCAGCAGGTAGTCGAGGGCACTGTCGTCGCCATAGTGCGCCACCACGCGGAAGGCGTCCGCGTCGATGCGGTAGATCAAGGCCATCTCGGCCTGGCAGAGCCGGCCGGCGGTCCGCACGATGGTGTCGAGTACCGGCTGGATCTCGAACTTGGAGCGACTGATGACGCCCAGCACTTCGCTGGTGGCGGTCTGCTGCTCCAGGGCCTCGGTGAGAGCGGCCGTGCGTTCCTTCAGCTCGGCGAGCAGCCCGGCGTTCTGGATCGCGATGGCGGCCTGGTCGGCGAAGCTTTGCAGCACCTGGATGTCGTCGGCGGTCGCCATGCCCCGCTGCGCGCGGAAGACGATCAGCAAGCCGAGCGGTTGGTCGGCAAACACGAGCGGCAGCGCGAACGACTGGCGCATCCGCCGGTCAAGCCCGATGGCGATGCGCGTGAGCTGGTCGGTGAAGCTGTCGTAATCGAGCGCGTCGTCGGCCAGCAGCTTGTTGAGCTGATCGTTGAGATCCGGCACCTGATCGGTCTCGATGCCGAGCGTGGCACGAATGCGATACTCACCGCCGGGATCGCGCAGGGCGACGAGGCCAAGCTGGCCGCCGAGCATGACGACGGACGCATTCAAGACGCGGCGCAACACCTCGCTCAATTCGAGTTGAGCGGTGATGGCGCGCGAAATTTCGAGGAGGAAATCGCGCTGACGAACGCGGAAATCTTGCAGCATCAACATAGTGCTGCCAGTTTAGCACGGCGCGTATATGAAACGCGTTGGCGGAAACCAAGGCGTTTCGTTAACTTCCCCAGACGATCGACTGGTATTCGGGGTGTTTGCGCAGATAGGCTTTGACGTACGGGCAGACCGGATTGACCTTCAGCCCTTGCTCTTTGGCATATTCGAGCGCAGCGTGCGCCAACCGTGCGGCAATGCCCTGCCCCTCGTAGGCGGGCGGCACCTC
>JAGRHX010000929.1 GCA_020444775.1 Gammaproteobacteria bacterium | reverse complement strand
CGAAGCGGGAGGTCTGCGACATGAGCCGGTCGAGGGCCTCGACCACGTCCGCGTCGTCCCCGAACTTCTCGCGGATCTCGAGCCAGGTACCGATGAACACCGGGTACGGACCGAGCTGCTCCTCCTGGACCTTGGCCCACTCGGGGTCGGCGATCATGTCACGCACGGCCTTCTGATAGGCCTCGTATACCTCCAGCGAGGCATCACCCGGCAGCGCCACGCTCTTCGAGGCCATCACCCCGATGTTGAACAGGGCCATCCAGGTCTCGCGTTGTGGACCGCTCATCGGCTTGCCGTGCACCTGCTCGTAGACCTCGTTGAAGTGCGGCAGCTCCGGGGTCACAGGGTCGCGCATGAACTTGTCGTTCTCGTCCTGTATGCCAAGACTGAACAACGGCGTGGCCTCACCGTTCTTCACCAGCGGCATCACCTTCTTCAGCCAGGAGCTCGCGGTATCGTAGTTGAGCTCTGTCTCGCCACGCATGAAGGCCTGCCGTACCTTGCCACGGCTCAGGCCCCACAGCGGTTTGATGTCGAAACCGAGAAGCTCCCAGGAGACCAGCAGACGCAGCTCCGAAGAGGTCGGGCCATAGCCACCGAAGCGGTAGGTCTTGCCGCTGGAGAGCAGCATCTTGATGTCTTCCGGCTGCTTGGCGCCGGTGCTCGGATTGGCGTAGGCAAACGAGCCCTGCGGCACCGCCACCACCATCTTCATCTTGGTCAGGTCGTAGCGGACCGCCTCGTTGTTCAGCGCCTGATTCATCGACGCCGAGGTCGAGTTGGTGATGATCATCAGACCATCGCCCTTGGCCTGCTCGACGAACTGGTTGGTGCCGGGAATGGTGCCGCTACCCGGAATGTTGCGAATCACCACCGTCGGCTTGCCGGGCAGGTGCTTGGCGAGCATCGGCGCCAGCGCGCGAGTGAAGTTGTCGCTACCACCGCCTTCACGCGAGGGCACGATCCAGACGATACGCTCGCCCCTGAAGCTGACCTCGGCCGATGCCGGCAGCGCGCTGAACACGCTGGCGAACAGGGCCGTGCAAAGCAACAGGCCCAGACGTCGCCGGCGACGCATGTTCAATTGGTTTCTCATGTGCTTCTACCTCCTTCGGATTCTGATATCGGCGGTCTCCTGCAGATCACTGGCAGATCACTGGCAGATCACTGGCAGATCACCGGTAGATCATCGGTGGATCACCGACAGATCACTCGCGGCTCGCTGGCGACCGCGCTTGGACGGCCTGTGCGCGGATCCTGAACGATCCTGGGGACCGAGCGACGGGGACCCGTGAGAGCGACACCCAGAATGGGACACGCCGACAGGGACATCGGGCACGTCCGTGGCGGCGCGTTCCAGACAGGTCGTATCGGCTTGGTGACGATGTTGTGCGATCGCACAATCCATATTTGTTCGACACCATCGCGATACTCCGCCGGTCACAGCCGGTCTCACCGTGGCACCACGCTGGCGCTTTGTATTGCAGCGTTGCGTAACGCAGGGCCTGCCGAAGACTACGATGTAATCGCGCTCGTCTCAATTCGGGATCGACGATCGGGATCGTTTGACCCATCGCGGCAAACATCGCAATGTTCGGCCTTCGCACATGTGTCGGGTCGGAATTGGACGGATCATGCCTGAGTTCACGCAAGCGCTGCTCAACCTGCTTTCACTCTCACACCTGCTATTCCTGGTGCTCGGCACCATGCTGGGTCTGCTGGTCGGTATCCTGCCCGGTCTGGGCGGCACGGCCGGGCTGGCTCTGGTCCTGCCGTTCGTATTCGGGATGGAGCCGTCCAACGCGCTGGCGATGATGATCGGCCTGCTCGCCCCCACCACCACCTCGGACACCTTTCCCTCGGTGTTGATGGGTATTCCTGGCACGTCGGGCTCACAGGCCACGGTGGTGGACGGATTCCCGATGGCCAAGCGCGGCGAAGGCGCGCGCGCACTTGGCGCGGCGTTCACCGCCTCACTGTTCGGCGGCCTGTTCGGCGCGGTCGTGCTCACCGGCGCGGTCTACGTCGCCAAGCCGCTGATCCTCGCGGTCGGCTTCGGTGAGCAGATGATGCTCATCCTGCTGGCCCTGACGATGGTCGGCATGCTCACCGGCACCCATCCGCTCAAGGGCCTGGCCACCTGTGGCATCGGCCTCATGATCGGCATGATCGGTTACGCGCCGGCCACCGCCGAGAGCCGTCTGACCTTTGGCAGCATCTATCTGGACAACGGCATTCCGATCGTCATCGTCGGCCTGGGCATGTTCGCGATGCCCGAGATCATCGAGCTGTTGCGTCGACACAGAACCATTGCCGAGAACGGCCAGCTCGGCCACGGCTGGCTGACCGGCTTCAAGGACGCTATCAAGCACAAGTTCATCGTCCTGCGCTGCTCGTTCATCGGCTGTCTGGTCGGCGCACTACCGGGTCTGGGCGGTTCGGTGGTCGACTGGATCGCCTACGGACACGTGCTCCAGACCAGCCGCAATCGAGAGACCTTCGGGACCGGTGACGTGCGCGGGGTGCTGGCGCCGGAATCGGCGAACAATGCCAAGGAGGGTGGCGCGCTGATTCCTACCCTGTTGTTCGGCATCCCGGGCTCGGGCAGCATGGCCATCCTGCTCGGCGGCTTCGTGATGGTCGGGATCTCGCCGGGTCTGGAGATGGTCCAGACCGAGATCGATCTGGTCTACACCATCATCTGGTCGCTGGCCCTGGCCAACGTCATCGGTGCCGGCGCCTGTCTGGCGCTGGCCAGTCCCATCGCCCGACTCACCACCATCCCCTATGCCTTGCTTGCGCCAATCATGCTGGTGCTGATCTTCTTTGCCGCCTTCCAGGCCAGCCGCGATTGGAACGACCTGCTGTGTCTGTTCGCGATCGGCACGCTCGGCACCTACATGAAGCGCTACGGCTGGCCCCGACCCGCGCTGCTCATCGGCTTCTTCCTGTCGCCACGCCTGGAATCCTCGACCTACCTGGCCCTGGAAGCCTACGGCACCAGCTTCCTGCAACGCCCGGGCGTGCTGATCCTGCTGCTGCTCGTGGCCCTGTCTGCCTACGCCGCGATCCGCTTCAAGCCCAGCGCCCCCAGCGAGCAGGAGATGCGCGGCGTGCACGGTGGCGCGGGCCGCGGCGGTCAGATCCTGTTCACCACCTTGCTGGTGGTCTTCGCGGCAACGGTGCTGGTCGACGGCATCGACAAGAAATTCCTGGCCCGGGTGTTCCCGCTCGCGATCTCCGTGCCGACACTGGCGGCGTTGCTGTTCATCGCCTTCCGCCAGCTACGCACATCTGGACCGGCCACCGTATTTCACGATCTCGATCACGATCCGCAGGCCACGAACCATTCCAACATCCACTATCTGCTGTGGATAATCGGCATGCTCGGCGCCACCTGGCTGATCGGTTTTCCACTCGCCCTGACCGTCTTCATCCTGGTCTTCACCGTGGTCAAGGCCGGTGGCCCGCTGTGGCGCAACGCCCTGCTTGCGCTCGGCACCTTCGGATTCTTGGGGGTCATGGCCTATTTCCTGGTCCTGAAGTACCCCGACGGACTGCTGCAGAACGTGGTGCAGATGCCCTGGTGGCTGGGCGGATGACCTGATTCGAGCCGCATCGGGCCGCACCTGCACGGGTACGCTGAAACCGGCGAGACTCCCGGGCAGCGGTGGCAGGCAAGAGCTGCCGCCGGATCGACCTTGGTGCCACTGGATGCGCGGGCTGGCCGGTGGTAGGCCTCGTGTCCGGCCCGAGCCGCCGCCCGATCCGTGCTCGGGCAAGCGGCGGCTCTACACGGACACCAAGATGTCGGCACGGATCTCTGCCGG
>JAGRHX010000928.1 GCA_020444775.1 Gammaproteobacteria bacterium | reverse complement strand
TCCTTGCGGAACCAGCCGCCCATCTGTACGCCGGTGTTACCACAGGCCAGACACTTCAGCCCGAAACCGGCGGCCAGCTCGTCCCACAGGGCCTGTCCGCCCATGAAGTGGATCCAGGCGCCCATCTCGGTGTAGGTCAGACCGAAGGGCACCGAGGTGAAGTAGGCCCATGCTGGGTGCTTGCCCTTCCAGTAATAGTCCGCGGCTATATAGGCCTGGGCGTTGCCCGAAGCAACCTCGTCGAAGACGTCGAAGCCACCTACACGTTCGCCCGACGCGAAGTACTTGACGGTGATCCGACCATCGGTCATGTCGGTGATGCGCTTGCACAGACGCTGCGCGCTGATACCCAGCCCCGGGAAATCACGGCCCCAGCTCGACACCACCACCATTTCCTTGCGGCCCTGGGCGATGGCGGGTGCGGCGACGGTCGCAGCGGCGGTTGCGCCGGTTGCGACACCGGCTTTGCTGATGAAGGAACGACGATCCATTGAACTCTCCGAATCCGCAGCACCTCGGCCCGGCCGGCACCGGTGCTGATGGGTGATTGGCTTGCTTATCGATGCATTGGCGGCTTGCCGCGTACGTTTCCGGTAGGTTCGTTGCGGCGGCACTTGGCCGGTCCCTCGTTCCCGCTTGACCACGCAACAGGCCCTGCAACAGGCCTCCCAACAGGCCCCCAACAGGCCCCCCAACAGGCAAGGGACCAGCCCAGGCGAGCGTCAGCGATCCCTCGACGCGCAGGCGCGCCCAATACTACATGAGCGTCGAGCCGAGGACACCGCCTCTGCCTTCCCAAGCCGCGCCGGTCAGGCGAGTCGCGTGGGCTCAGGCGAGTTGCCGCGCAATGGCGATGAGCTGCTCGCTATCGGCATCCAGCGGGGCGTCGTCGAAATCGCCGAAGAAGCGATCCGGCCACAGACCGGCCGTCTGCAGCAGCGCCGGCAGCTCGCTGCTGAGCAGATAGCGCTGTGGAATGCAGCAGGTCACCGGCGCGTCTCTACCGTCCAGCGGGATATGCCGGTAATAGGCATCGACCCGCTGCTGATCGCGGTCGTGGGTCGACCGCTCGGCCACCCGCCAACGACGACCGCGGGTCTGGACGACGCCCAATGGTTCCCAGTCGGCGAGCACCGCAGGTCCCAGGGATGCGCTGTCGGCGTGGAACACGTCGGCCGCGTAGACATCGAAGATGAATACCCCGTCCGGCCGCAGATGCGCCGCGACGCATTCGAAACACGAGACCAGCGCGGCCGGCTCGAGCAGACACAGCAAGGTGTTGAAGGGCACGATGACGCGGTCGAAACGCTCGCCCAGATCGAATCGGCTCATATCGCCGATCCGCGCATCCACGCCGCTGGCGACCGCCGCAGCGATCGCTTCCGGCCAGATGTCCAGACCGACCACACGATGTCCGGCGGTGCCGAGGACCCGAGCGACGCGGCCGCTGCCACAGCCCAGCTCCAGCACCGAGTCCGCGCCACGACAGTGACGTTGATAGAAGTGCAGGCCCCGGGCATCGCCCCGGTGCACGGCTTCGTAAAGGGCCAACGGGTAGGGGACGATACGGTTCTTGCGGTTGTCAGGGTCGTTTCTGGGGCTCATGGTCGGCGAGATGGAGTTCGGGGAAATCAGGGGCAGCTCAGCACCCAGAGACCTGCCAGGCGGTCGGCACATGCACCAATATGACGCAGAGAATGAGACCCATGCCCTTCACGCCCCTGCATTTCGGACCGGGCGCGCTGTTCAAGTCAATCGCGCCGCGCGAGTTCAGCCTCAGCGTGTTCATCTTCTCTCAGGTGCTCATCGATCTGGAGCCACTGTATTTCATCATCCGCGACGATTGGCCGCTGCACCGTTTCCTGCACACCTGGCCGGGGGCGGGCCTGGTGGCGCTGGCCAGTATCATGATCGGCCGGCCGTTGTGCGAGCAGGCCCTGGCGCTGCTGCGCTGGCGGATACGTCGCCGTCATCCGAGCTTCGCGGTCGACCCGATCCGCATATCGCTGCGCAGCGCGAGCATCGCCGCCGTGATTGGCGCCGCTTCGCACGTCGCACTGGATAGCATCATGCACGCCGACATGCAGCCGCTCGCGCCGTTCAGTCACGCCAACCATCTGCTCGATCTGGTGACCATCCAGACGCTGCATCTGCTGTGCATCGGTGCCGGACTGCTCGGACTCGCCGTACTCGGCTTGCGCCAGCGTTTCCAGGCCCGGCGCCGGCGCGACGGCTGAGCAGGGTCGGATTGGAGCCGAGGGGGGCCTCAGGCCAGGGCCCGGTCCAGCTCGGCAATCAGATCGTCGACGTCCTCCACCCCGACCGAGAGCCGCACCAACGAGTCGTCGATGCCCAGCTCCGCGCGCACCTCCGGCGGCAGCGAGGCGTGGGTCATGATCGCCGGGTGCTCGATGAGGCTCTCGACGCCACCCAGGCTCTCGGCCAGGGCAAACAGCCGACACCGTTCCAGGAATCGCCGCGCGTCGTCCAGGCCACCATCGAGGACCACCGAGAGCATGCCACCCCCGGCACGCATCTGGCGCTGCGCGAGCGCGTACTGGGGATGGTCCTCGAGGCCAGGGTAGATCACCTTGCGCACTCTCGGGTGCGCCTGCAGATGACGGGCGACCGCCAACGCGTTGGCACAGTGCCGCTCCATACGCAGCGCCAGAGTCTTCAAGCCGCGTAGGGCCATGAAGCTGTCGAACGGCGAGAGCACCGCGCCGACCGAATTCTGCAAGAAGGCGAGCCGCTCGGCATGGTCCGCGCCCGGCCCGGCCACCACCACGCCAGCGACCACGTCGGAGTGACCGTTCAGATACTTGGTCACCGAATGCAGCACCAGGTCGAAGCCCAGCTCGAGCGGACGTTGTACCCACGGCGACGCGAAGGTGTTGTCGCAGACCGAGACGATACCGTGTCGGGCCGCGACCCGGGCGATGTCGCGCAGATCGGCGAGCTTGAGCATTGGATTGGTCGGGCTCTCGACCCAGACCATGCGTGTCTGGGGTCGGATCGCGCGTTCCAAGGCGGCTCCATCACTCAGATCCACGAAGCTGAAGCTCAGACCCGCACTCCGTCTGCGCACACGCTCGAACAATCGATAGCTGCCACCGTACAGGTCGTCCATGGCGACCACGTGGTCGCCGCTGTCGAGCAGCTCCAGCACGGTGGCCGCCGCCGCCATGCCGGAGGCGAAGGCAAAGCCGCGCGTACCGCTCTCGAGGTCGGCCATGCAGTCCTCGAAAGCGCGTCGCGTCGGATTGGCGGTTCGAGAGTAGTCGAAACCCTTGTCCCTACCCGGACTCTCCTGCACATAGGTGGAAGTCGCATAGATCGGCGTCATGATCGCGCCGGTGGTCGGATCCGGCGACTGCCCGGCATGGATCGCACGCGTGGAGAAACCGAGCCGGTTGGCGCCGCCGCCGCTGTGGTCACTGTTGTTCATGAACGATACCTTTACCCCAGCGTATACCCCAGCGTATACCCCAGCGCATACCCCGGCGCCGCTGCGTGCAGCCACCGGCTGGTTGCGCCCGGCGCGATCAGCTCATGCGCCGGCGCAGATAGTTGAGCATATCGATGCGCGTGATGAGTCCGAGGAAGTGTCCGCCATCGTCCTCGACGATTGCGACCATACCGCGGTCGAATATCGGAATCAGGCAGGCAATCGGCGCTCCAGGGGACACCTTGGACAGCTTGCGACTCATCGCCGTGCCGACCTTTCGCTGGAACTGCTGCTCATCGCCGAAGACGTTGAGCAGGATGTCCTCCTCGTCGAGGATGCCGACCACCGTATCCTGGTCCATCACCGGCAGCTGCGAGACATCGTACAGCTTCATGCGCGAATAGGCGGTGAGCAGGGTGTCGTCGCTGCTCAGCGTGACCACCGCGTGGTCCAGATGACGCCGTGCGATCAGGTCCCGCAGGTCACCGAAGGCCTCGCGCTGCACGAAGCCCTGGTCCATCATCCAGTAGTCGTTGTAGACCTTGGACAGATACTTGTTGCCGCTGTCGCAAACGAAGGTCACGACTCGCTGCGGCTCGCGCTGGGCGCGGCAATAGCGCAGCGCGGCCGCGACCAGCGTGCCCGTGGAGGTGCCGGCGAAGATGCCCTCGCGTCGCAGCAACATGCGGCAGGTCTCGAAGGCCTCGGCATCATCGACGGTCAGGGCCTCGCGGACCCGCGACAGATCGCACACCGGCGGGATGAAGTCCTCGCCTATGCCCTCCACCAGCCAGCTCCCCACCTCGCTGGCGACCC
>JAGRHX010000927.1 GCA_020444775.1 Gammaproteobacteria bacterium | reverse complement strand
CTGAACATCGCCCGGCCGGTGCAGGGTCATCCCCTGATCGTACAGGCCGGGGCTTCCGAGGACGGACGTCAGCTGGCGGCCGAAACCGCGGAGATGGTGTTCACCTCCCAGGCCACCCTGGAGGACGGCCAGGCCTTCTATGCCGACGTCAAGGCGCGCACCGCGGCCTGCGGACGCGACCCCGAGCACATCAAGATCCTGCCAGGCGCGCTGGTGGTGGTGGGCGACAGCGAGCAGGAAGCCCGCGAGAAGCGCGAGCTGCTCGACAGCCTGGTGCACTACGACAGCGCCATCGCCTCGCTGTCCATCGCCCTCGGTCACGACGCCTCAGGCCTCGATCCGGATGCCCCGCTACCGGACATTCCCGAGAGCAACGCGAGCAAGAGCGGCCGCGAACGCGCCATCAACCTGGCCCGACGCGAGAACCTCACGGTACGCCAGCTCGCCTCCCGACTCGGCGGCTACGCCGGGCTGTCGATGGTCGGCACGCCGAGCGGCATCGCCGATCAGATGGAGCACTGGCTGCACAACCGTGGCAGCGACGGCTTCAATGTGATGTTCCCCTACCTGCCAGCCGGACTCGACGACTTCGTCGACAAGGTGGTGCCCGAGCTACAGCGACGCGGACTGTTCCGCCGCGCCTACCAGGGCACGACCTTGCGTGACCATCTGGGTTTGCCGAGGCCGCCGAACCGGTTTTTCGACGGGGGGCGCTGAGTCGGCGTATGGTGCGTGTCTGGCACCGGCGCGACGCTCTGGCCGGAATGCTCTTCATTCATAAACCGACTTCGCGAGCTGGCGACCACCAAGACCGCCACCGCCTGGGAATGAGCCGAATATGTCCGACCACACTCACACCCTGCAGGCCTTGCTCGAGAAAATCCGCTCGCTACCGGCAGAGCGGATAGCCGAAGTCGAGGATTTCGTCGATTTCCTCAAACAAAAAACGCACGCTGAGCCGCCACCAGGGCGCAAGCCACTGAACTTTCCGGTAATCAGCGTCGGGCAATGGCCCGAAGGATTGAGTCTGCACCGCGACGATATGTATGGCGACGATGGCCGATAACGCCCTTTTCATCGATACCAATGTCTTGGTGTATGCCAACGTAATCGAGTCACCATTTCACGACCGGGTGTTAGCGGCGCTCGAGGCCGCTCATCAAGCAAACCGACCGCTTTGGATCAGTCGCCAGATCATCCGCGAGTATCTGGTCACGATGACCCGACCCCAGACCTTCCAGACGTTGCCTCGCGAAACGGTGCTTGAACAAGTCGGGCTGTTCACCGAACGGTTTACCGTCGCCGACGACGCGCCCGCCGTCACGGCACAACTGCTGCAGCTGATGGCCGCCTACAAGCTGGGCGGCAAGCAAGTCCACGATGCCAATGTCGTCGCCACGATGCTCGCCTATGGCGTGTCATCGCTACTGACATGCAACGATAAGGATTTTCAGCGCTTTGACGATGTCATCGCCATTGAGACGGGGTAAACGCATAGAGTTCCACCCACGCTTCGTCCTGGATTCGTCCTCCTCGCGCGAGCAGCCTGCACCAACTGAAGCAGACCAACATATTCCGGCTTCCGGTGCATCGAAGCTCGGTCCTACTCATCATCCGAGCGAGCTGGATGGGAACTTCCATTCACCGCAGACGCTGCGGAACGGGTGCTCAGCACGTTGACGCCCGATGACGGCGTTGTTGATCAAGTAATTGCATACGCGCGGACAGGGAGGAGCGGCCGTGAACGGGTCGACTTCAGGCGCGTTGTGGCATGCCTAGTGGGGTCAGTCGGTTCATCACTGCGATACCGGCGTGCACCTCGACCTGTTGCGCATCGAAGCGCTGACGCCCTGAAGTGAGGCCGCACATCGACCGTCGACAACGACCAATCAGTGGCCGATTGCACCAAGTGCCCAAGACCGGTGGTCAGACCGCCAAACCGATTCCGTCACCGCAGCTGGGGAGGCCGTGATCGCTCCCTCTACAACCCGGCCAGGAACTCCGCCATCGCCTGGTTGACCACCTCGGGCTGCTCGATGTTCACACCGTGCCCGGCGCCCGGCACCACCACGTTGCGGGCGTTGGGGATGCGCTCGGCCATGTACGCCGAACCCTGCAGGTAGTGGGTGTCGCCGTCGCCGATGATGATCAGCACCGGCACCTTTATGTTCGGCAGACTGTCGATCGCCACCGAATCGACCTGCGACAGGATGCCGCGCGCGGCCTGCGCGAGGCCGTGCGCGGAGCGCTGCAGACTGACCTTGACCTCGGCACCGCCACCCAGCGCATCAAGACCACCCTGTTCGATGCTGCGCGCGCGGCTCTCGGCACGCTCGTTCCATTTCTCGCGCGAGGCCTCGCTGCGATAACCCGGGCCGCAGCCCTGCAGGATCAAGGCCCGGCAACGTTCCGGGTGGCGGGCGTGGAAGGCCAGGGACAGATAGCCGCCCAGTGAATGGCCGGCGATCACCGCCTGCTCGATGCGCAGATGATCGAGCAGGGCCAGCATGTCGGCGATGCTCGCCGCCTGGCTGTAGTGCTCGAGCGCCTGCGGATGGTCACTGGCGCCATGGCCGCGCATGTCCCAGCGGACCAGACGATACTCGGACGCGAAGCGCTCGACCTGTGGCGCCCACATGCCGGTCGAGGCGCCGAAGCCGTGCGTGAGCAGGATCGGCGGACCGCTGCCGTCGTCCTCGTAGTGGATGGCCACGCCATCCCGGTTCAGTTCAGGCATCAGCTGCTCCCCGGAGCTGTCCGTATCGATTCCACACCGGCGCGGCGCGCCCGGTCAGAGCGCGTTGCAGGGACGGCACAAGGTCCGCCACATGTGCGCGCTCGGCGAGTCGTCGTTGCCCAGGCCCTCGGCCGGTTGCCGGAAGTGGTCGCGGATCACGCCCTCGAACTCCTCCAGCGGCACCTCCATGTTCGGGTCGAAGGCATATTCGTCGTTCATGCAGATGATGCGCGCTGACATATACCACTTGTGCTTGCGCGCGCGCTCGTACTCGGCAACCACGTAGGCGGGCGGCTGATAGTCGGCGCCGAACATCTCCACATAGCTCTGCGGATAGCGATAACCGATATCCTCGTCCGGGAAGAATTTCATCACCTGGTGCATGCGGATCGCCCAGCTCACCTCCTCGTCCACGTACGGCTCGACCAGCTGCGCGCCCCAGTAACCGTGGTCGGAACGGATGAAGCCGACCGTGCCGATGTCATGCAGCAGACAGGCCAGGATCATCTTGCCGGACAGACCGTTCTTACGCGCCAGCCGGGCGCTCTGCAGCAGATGCTGTTGCGAGGGCGAGAAGCGGTAGCGGAAGAAATCCAGCAGGGTCGGCGCCTCCGGCATCTGCGGCAAGCGCGGATCCTCGCCCATCAGCACCTGCTGACCGGGCGCCCGGCCCGGCGCGCTGCGATCGCCGTCGGCCAGATGGAACAGCCAGGACTTCTGGATGAACTTCTCGCCCAGCGCCTCGAGCTGCTGTTGCTCGAGCGCTTCCGCCATATCCAGTGCTGATGTCGTCATCGGGACCACCTCCGGTGGATCGGTTGGATGAGGCACACAACGTGCCACGCCCCGTGGCTACGCCCTGTGTCTACGCCCTGTGTCTACGTCAACTACAAGCGCAGCACGGACAGGAACCACCCGCGCCGGACCGGCCGGGCACCGGACCGTCACGCCGCTGCTCGACTCCTCAGGCTATGGCGCGCCGCGAACCCGGTCAAGCAGCCGCACAGTCGACGCGGAGACGCAGGCATGGCTATATTCGATGTTGGTCGACGCCGGAGGACGCATCCGCTCGACCGCGCCGGCACGCCAGACCACCTGAGGAGGCCACCCATGCAGACCTTGAGCGCCGAGCAGCGCAAACGTTGGGAAATCGACGGCTACATCCACCTGCCGGCGGTGTTCGATGCCGACGAGGTCGGCTTCTTCGCCGACGAGCTGGACCGGGTCCGTACCCTGCCCGGCTACGAGCCGATGTCGTCCATGCTGCCACGCGGTCACTATGCCTGGCTGCCGGGCGCGGTCGATCAGGACCCTCAGGGTTTCATGGATCGACGTGACCTGCTGAGCTACAACCAGGCCTTCATCGATCTCATCGATCGCTCGCCGGTGTTCGATCTGGTCGTCGACATCATGGGGCCCTGGATCCTGTTCAGCATGTCGCAGGCGATCGTGCGCCCCGCCACCCAGGACTTTCCCGGCTACACCCACACCGATGGTGGCGAGGCGCTACGACGGGTACGGGTGACCGAGAGCAGCCGGCCGCTGGCGATGAAGGCCCTGTATCTGCTCAGCGACGTCCAGGAGCAGGACAGCGGCGCCTTCACGGTGTTCCCCGGCAGCCACAATCGGCCTTTCCCCGAATGGGAGGCCGGCGAGTATCCGGCGCCCACCCCGCACACCGGCGGCGCCGTGCAGCTCACCGGCAAGGCCGGCGACTGCTTCCTGTTCCCGCACTCGCTGTGGCACGGCCCGGCCCCGAACCATTCCAACCGGGCGCGTAAGACCCTGCTGTACAACTACTGTCAGATGTTCGTGCGCTGCTATGACTTCGGCGCGCCGCCGGACGTGCTCGATCGCTGCACGCCGCGCCAGCGCCGGCTGCTGGGCGATCTGGGCTATGAGTTCCGGCCCGGATCCTATTTCTACGCGCCCGCCGATCAGGCCGACGTGATCCATCAGCGCAACGGTTGAAGAGTACCGATCATGGCAGCGGCCAGCAGCCTGGAAACGTGTCGTGGCTGACCAACCCGGTGCGGCGACGCAGCCTCTGGCGCGGCTGCGGGCACAGCTGCTGGCCCGCTGGCGGCAGTTTCCACAGGCCCAGAGCGCCGCCCTGGACGCGCTGCTCGGCGAAGCGCTGCAGCGCGCCGCGCAGGCCGATCCGGTGGTGATGACCGTGATGGATCCGGTCAGCCGACCGCAACGACTGCGACTTGCGACCCTGGTCGGCGGCGCGGATCTGGACAGCTTCTATCACAACGAATGGGCGGAGCTCGCAATCAGCGCCGACGGGCGTTGCTTCCTGGTCTGGCGGCGACGTGACGGCGGCGACTACGCGACCCTCTGGTCGCCGGCCAGCAGCGTGCCCGACGCGCTGATGCAGGCACTACCGGATCCGCTGGCCACGGCGTTGCTCGAGCAGGACGTCGACGATGCCGAGATCTGAGCGGGTCAGCGCCGTACAGCTGAATGACCGGCCTACGGGCCTGCGGATTGCCCGGCTGCTCTCATTGCTGATCGGCGTTGTGCTCTCATTCGCCGCAGCGTCACAGCCTGACGATGAGAAGGCTTCCGCAGCCGCGCCCGGCCGCGTCGCGCAGGCGACGATCAGCGGCCCCATCGACCGCGTGCAGAGCCTGTATGTGGCGCGTGTGGTCGACGACGTGCGGGCACGCAACGTCTCGACCCTGGTCATGCGCATCGACACCGACGGCGGCCAGGTGCTCTACGCTCGCGACATCTTCAAGCAGATCCTCGATCTGGAAGCGGACGGGGTCGAGACCATCGCCTTCGTCGACTACCGCGCCATCTCCGCGGGCGCGCTCATTGCCTACGCGCATCGCCAGCTGTTGTTGACCGAGACCGCGTCCATCGGTGACATCGGCGTGATCCTGCGGACGCCCGAGGGCAAGATCGAGTACGCGCCGGAGAAGTTCGAGACGGTGGTGCGTACGCTGCTCAGCCAGGCTGCCGAGCAGCATGGCTGGAATCGCGGACCGCTGCTGAAGATGACCGCGCGCCAGCAGGCCTTGTATCGGGTCAGTCATGAGGACGGTCGGGTCGACTATGTGATCGAGGACGATCTGCCGGGTTATCTGGCCGCCAACCCCGATATCGACCGCGACGATCCGCAGCAGCTCATCATCTGGCGTGGCAAGGACCGGCTGCTGACGCTGACCGGCCTGGAGGCCACGAGCATGGGCATGGCGACCGCGAACGTCGCCGATCTGAACGCGGTGTACGCGCGTCTGGGGGTCGAATCCGCCGCGGTGATCGATCTCAATCCCACCGCCCCCGAGCGCGTCGCCTGGGCGCTCAGCCGTTTCGCCCCGGTGCTCGCGGGGCTTGCCATGCTGTTCCTGATCTTCGAGCTCAGCACACCGGGGATCGGGGTCTGGGCGGGGCTCGCCGCCCTGTTCGGCGCCGCCTTCGTGCTCTCGCAGTACTCGCTGGACATGCTGCAGAACATGGAGCTCGTGATGCTGCTGCTAGGTGTCGGCTTGATCGTTGCCGAGATGATGCTGGCGCCGACCGGCGGTCTGCTGGCCATTGCCGGCGGCCTGCTCGCCTTCGCCGGGCTGGTGCTGGCGCTGGTGCCGAACGAGTTCGACTTCGACCTCACCGACCCGCTGTTCCTCGAAGCGCTGGAGAACGCGGCCCTGAGCAGCGCAATGGCGGTCGGCATCGTCGCGGTCGGCATATTGGTCGCGATTCACTACCTGCCGCGCACCGCGCTGCATCACCGCCTGGCAGTGGAGTCCGAGGTCAAGGGCAGCAGCGCGGGGCGTCTGGAGGCGGACGCGGATCGCTTGATCGGCCAGCGTGGCGTCGCCGTCGATGTGCTGAGACCCAGTGGCCGGGTACGCATCGGTGACGAGTATCTGAGCGCGCGCGCCGAGCATGGTGCGTACGTTGCACGCAACACCGCGGTGCGCGTGGTCGAGGTGAGCCTGGGCGAGGTCGTGGTGCGGGCCGAACCGGACGACGGGCCGCCTGCCGGTGTGTCCACGGCGGCGGCGCCCACTGAGCGGAACGACGCGTGAGCGAACGGCTACAGACCACCCTGCTCGCCACCCTCGAGCCGCTGCTTGCGCAGGCCGGCATGGACTGGTCGTCCCTGGCCCTGTCTGTGGGCTTTTTGCTGCTCGCGCTGATCCTGTTGGTACTCGAAATCTTCGTCGTGTCCTTCGGCGTGCTGTTTCTGTGCGCGGTCGCCGCCGCCGGCGCCGCCATCTATCACGCCTTCGAGGCCGGCGATCTGGCCGGCTGGCTGGTCACCGCGATCACCCCCTGTCTGGGCGTGCTGCTGGTGCGCTGGGGACTGAAACGCATACGCCGCTCCAGATACCTGGTCGCGCAGGCCGAGATCGGCGCCGAGGCCGGCTATCATCATCTGCTCGATGAGCTGGGCATCGGGATCGGCGCGAGGGGTCATATGGTGACTGCCGCCCGACCGTCGGGCCGGGCGCGCTTCGCCGGCGGCGAATGCGACGTGCAGAGCCAGTCCGGCAGCCTCGAACGCGGCGACCCGGTGGTGGTGCGCGCGGTCGACGGGCCTATCGTATTCGTCACGCGCGCGAACGACGAAACGGACTCGGCCTGAGGCGCTTGCATCCTCGGACCACTCGAACCAAGCTGACCGCATATCCATACCGCGCCTTTGCACAGAGGTACCTGGGCCCGACAGGCATCGTCAACGGAGAACGTGCATGTCCATCAATCTCATCGGCCTGTTCATCGTCGGTCTGATCGCCATCACCGTGGTCGGCTTCATCTGGAACGCCTTCTGGCTGTGGTGGCAATCGATACTGTCGAACGCACCGGTCAGTCTCATCCAGATCATCTTCATGCGCTTTCGCAAGGTGAAGCCCTCGGTGATCGTCACCGCGCGCATCACCGCGAAGAAGGCCGGCATCGACATCTCGGCCGATCAGCTCGAAGCCCACTATCTGGCCGGCGGCAACGTCGACCGGGTGGTCAAGGCCTTGATCTCGGCGAGCAAGGCCAACATCAAGCTCGACTACGATCGCGCCTGCGCCATTGACCTCGCCGGTCGCGACGTGCAGGAGGCGGTCGGCACCTCGGTCAATCCCAAGGTCATCGACGTGCCGTCGGGGCAGATGTCCAGGAACACCATCGACGGGATCGCCGGTGACGGCATCCAGCTCAAGGTCAAGGCGCGGGTCACGGTGCGCACCAACCTCGACCGGCTGGTCGGTGGCGCGACCGAGGAGACCATCGTCGCCCGGGTCGGCGAGGGCATCGTCACCACCATCGGCTCGGCCAAGAATCACATGGAGGTGCTGGAGAATCCCGACCGGATCTCCAAGGTGGTGCTCGAGCGCGGCCTGGACTCGGGCACCGCGTTCGAGATCCTGTCCATCGACATCGCAGACGTGGACGTGGGCGAGAACCTGGGCGCCAAGCTCCAGGCCGACCAGGCCGAGG
>JAGRHX010000926.1 GCA_020444775.1 Gammaproteobacteria bacterium | reverse complement strand
GCCTTCGACATGATCGCGCAGGCCGCGGGCGGCACCATCAGCGTCACGGGCTTCGGTGACCGACCGCCGGTCAAGCCGGGCGTATCGCTCGGCGACACCGGTACCGGCATGCTGATGGCGATCAGCATCCTCGGCGCGCTGTACAAGCGCTCGAGGACCGGTCAGGGTCGCCTGCTGCAGGTGGCGATGCAGGATGCGATGTTGCACTACATGCGCGTGCCGTTCTCGCGCACCCAGCTCTCCGGTGAGCCGGTGCAGCGCTTCGGCACCAGTCACTCGGTGGCGGGTGGACTCACCCCGAACGCGCTCTATCCGTGCAAGCCCGGCGGACCGAACGATTACGTGTACGTGTTCTGCAGCCGCGCGAACCCCGAGCACTGGCAGCGCCTGCTGAAGGTCATCGGTCGCGAGGACCTGAGCGGCGACGCGCGCTATGACACACAGGCGGCGCGCGCCGAGCGTCCCGAGGAGGTCGACGCGATCATCGCGAGCTGGACCCGTCAGCACACCAAGGAGGAGGCGATGTTGCAGATCGGCGCCGCCGGCGTGCCGGCGGGTGCGGTCTTCGACACCCTGGAGCTGATCAACGATCCGTCGCTCGCCGAGCGCGGCATCATGCAGACCATCCAGCATCCGAAGACCGGCGAGGTGACGATACCCGCCTGGCCGGTCCGCTTCGACGGCGTGCCACCCAAGGTCCAGCCCTCGCCCATGCTCGGTGAGCACATCGACCAGGTGCTGGGCTCTTGGCTGGAGATGAGTCCGGAGTCGATCGCGGCTTTGCGCGAGGACGGGATCGTCTGAGGCCGGTCGGAACGCTCGGTCAGTCCTCGTTCCGTTGACCAAGCGATTTAACCGAGCAGCCCTCGACCGAGCTGTGACCAACCGGGCGTCGCTGGCCGGATCCGCCACGGGTCCGGCCAGCGTCTGTTGCCCGGATCAGTCAGTGGGCCGATTGCGCAACACGAATGCCCCGGCGCTCGCCACGAGCAATATCCACAATACGAGCTGCGGCGTGCTCGACAGGGGTATGGCGCTGGCCTCGGCCGCGTGCGAGTCGCGTTCGAAGCTGGCGAGCAGCAGCACGTTGCCAAGCTCAGGGACATTGGCATAGCAGACATGACCGGTATTGGAGCTGGTCCGGTAGCGCTTGAACTGGCCGTAGCCGACGGACAGCGAGTATCTCTCCGGGGCTGTCACCGTGCCGCGGTCGGTCTACATCGAGTATCCCTCCCGTGCGACGAGATGGATCCGCCCGGAAGGGTCCTCCGCGAAAAGATCATTCGTGTAACGGCGATCCGCGATGTCCAAATAGTAGTCCGTGTGGAAGGGGTCCTGATCCTCGGGCACGATGGCGGTGAGAATGGCTACGGTATCCGCAGCGCTGCTCGTTACCGTGTGGATCCTTCCAAGACGTAAGCCTTCGACCCCGGGGACAGGGTCTCCCCGGGGCAATCACCACTGCCACATCGGAAGTACTGCCTCGATACAACTTGAAGTGGTTGGCCGAAACACCAGGCCAGTCAAACTGATACTCGATGAATGCCATGCGCCCGCT
>JAGRHX010000925.1 GCA_020444775.1 Gammaproteobacteria bacterium | reverse complement strand
TCGTCGATCGCCCTCAGACTATCCAGTTTCAGGCTCGCGCCTCCGACCAGTACGCCGTCCACGTGGGGCTGCGTCATCAGGTCCTTGGCGTTGCCGGGTTTGACGCTGCCGCCGTACAGGATCGGCAGGTCTGTCAAACCGAGCTTCGTCAGTTCATCCCGGATGAAGGCGTGCATTTCCGCCGCCTGTTCCGGTGTCGCCGTCAGCCCCGTGCCGATCGCCCAGACCGGCTCGTAAGCCACCGCGCCGTCCACCAGTGCCTGCACGCCGCAAGCATCGACCACGGCATCGAGCTGGCGTAGCACGACCTCGGCGGTCCGCCCGGCTTCACGCTCTTCGAGGGTCTCGCCTACGCACAGCATCACCTTGAGACCGCAGCCCAGAGCGCGCCCGACCTTGACCGCCACCCGCTCGTCCACATCGCCATACAGCGTACGCCGCTCCGAGTGTCCGACCAGGGTCCAGCGACATCCGACGTCAACCAGCATCTCGGCGGCGACCTCGCCGGTGAACGCGCCAGGTGCCTCGGCCGCGACGTCCTGTGCACCGACCTCCACGCGCAGGCCACGCACGTCAGCAGCGACTCGTGCCAGATACGGGTGTGGCGCAAACAGGATGGTCTGGACCGCGGTCAGCGGCTCGGCCGCGGACGCGATGCCCCGCCCCAAGGCCGAGAGCACATCGCCCGTTCCATTCATCTTCCAATTGGCTGCAATAAGCGGAGTACGCATCATCCTGACCCGCGGCCTCGACGACCACGACTACGAATTGAGGTGAACCGATGTCGCGCGCTGGCGCAGCAGCAGAGAGTACGACGCTCCCGGCGCACACGAGCGACCGAACGCCAGGTGCGCTGCCAGCGACAAGGCGTAGACCGGTGTGCTTCGCCCACCCGCTGGAGCTGCCCAACGGGCCCAGTGGCAAGCCCGCCAGGGTAAAGAGACCACCGCCGGAAATCAATCCCTCGGAATCAGGTCGGGCCACGGCCGCGGCCCCTTGGGGCACGGCCATGGCTTGGCCCGAGGCCGCTCAGGCGGCGGCCGCGCGGACGATCGACTCCACCCGGTCGGCAAGCTGGCCGGCCAGTCGCTCCACCTCAATCTTGTCACGTCCCTCGACCATGACGCGCACCAAGGGCTCGGTGCCCGACATGCGCAACAGCACCCTGCCGCGATCGCCGAGCTCTTGCTCGACCTCGCGCACCGCGCTTTGCACGTCGGGGATCTCGGTCACGTCCCGGCGCGAGTCCATGCGCACATTGATTAATGACTGCGGATACTTGCGCATACCACGCTTGATCTCGTGCAGCCCCTGCCCGGTATGGATCAGCGCGTTGACCACCTGTAGCGCCGCGACGATCGCGTCCCCGGTGGTGACCCGGTCCCGGCAGATGATGTGCCCGGAGGTCTCCCCACCGAGGACTCCGCCGGTGGCCTCCAGCTGCTCGAGCACATAGCGATCGCCGACCTTGGCTCGCACCAGCTCCAGTCCACGTTCGGCCAGCGCGTGCTCCAGCCCCAGATTGGTCATGAGCGTGCCGACCACAGGACCGGTCAGGATGCCCTCGCGCCGCTTCGCGTCGGCGATGATCAACATCAGCTCATCACCGTCCACGGTCTCACCATGGCGGTCGACCATCATCACCCGATCACCATCGCCATCGAAGGCGATGCCGAGGTCCGCACGATAGTGCAGCACGGCTTCCTGCAGGGCGGTAGGCGCTACCGCGCCCACGCCGTCATTGATGTTGAGCCCATCGGGATTGTCGCCGATGGTAATAACCTCGGCATCGAGCTCGCGAAAGACCGAGGGCGCGACGTGGTACGTGGCGCCGTGCGCACAGTCCAGCACCAGGCGCATGCCACGCAGACTGAGCCGGGTCGGAACCGTGCTCTTGCAGAACTCGATATAGCGACCGGCGGCGTCGGTGACCCTTGCCACCTTGCCGAGCTCACTGGATTTGACGGTCTTCAGCGGCAGCTCCATGGCTGCCTCGATCTCCAGCTCGACCTCGTCGGGCAGCTTCGTGCCCTCGCTGGAGAAGAACTTGATGCCGTTGTCCTGATAGGCGTTGTGCGATGCGCTGATGACGATGCCAGCGCTGGCATGGAAGGTCCGGGTGAGATACGCGATGGCCGGAGTAGGCATCGGGCCGAGCAGACGCACGTCCACCCCCGCGGCGGACAGCCCGGCCTCCAGGACGGACTCGAACATGTAGCCGGAAATGCGCGTGTCCTTGCCGATCAGCACCCGACGCCGTCCGTTCCCGGCCAGCACCTTGCCCGCCGCCCAACCGAGCTTGAGCACGAAATCCGGGGTTATAGGCGGAATACCGACTTCACCACGAATGCCGTCGGTCCCGAAATACTTTCGTTTGCTCATCTGCAAGCCCTGAACTGCGGTTGCCCCTGCTACGGACGGTCTATGAATGATTCTGCCGCACCGCTACGACGTTGGGAATTTTACCCGCCGAGACCATTGCGTCCTGTCCGGATCCACACGCGAGAATTCCAGGACTGACCGGCAGCGAACGGACCTCGATGGTTGCGGTGGCTGGGCGGACTCGAGTGGATGGGTCGGGTGGCGCCTCGGCTTTCGCTACATCGACCCTCGTCGCGGCCACCTGTAGCCGGCAGAGCGGGCTTTCTACCTTATTCGTGGGCCCGAGTCCCGAATTCCACTGCAAACTAGATGTAACAAGTCCGGAACACCGACGACGGTCACGATTCTTGCCTTGGTCGGCGAATATGGGCCCGGTCTTCGATGGCAGTCTGATCAGCCGAGAGCGGAATCGCCCCCGACCCGCGGGTTGCACGAACCGACGCACGCTACCCCATCCGTCCGCTGATGTGCCCAGATCCGTGCCAGCACGGTCAGCGCGTCATGGGTCTGCTCCACGTCATGGACACGCACCCAGCTGGCACCACGCTCCACCGCGGCCAACGCCAGCGCCAATGAACCGGCCAGACGCTGCTCCACGGGCCTCCCCAGCACCTGGCCGATCAAGCCCTTGCGCGACAACCCGACGAGCAGCGGCGGGCCTATTCGAGACAGACGCGGAAGCCCGGCCAGCAGGCTCAGATTGTGATGCATGAGCTTGCCGAATCCGAATCCGGGATCGACCAGCACACGGCTTTGCGGTATGCCGGCAGCCTCACAGGCGGCGAGCCGCTCGCGCAGGAACTCGCCGACCTCGACCACCACATCGTGGTAGGTGGGGGCCGACTGCATGGTGCGAGGCTCGCCCTGCATGTGCATCAAGCACACGGGCACACCGAGATCGGACGCGGTCTGCAGTGCCTGCGGGCCGCGCAAGGCATTGACGTCGTTGATGAGCCCGGCGCCGGCCGCAACCGCGAGGCGCATGACCTCGGCATGACGGGTATCGATGGAGATGGGCGCATCGCTGGCCGCACGAATGGCCTCGATGACCGGCAACACCCGGTCGATCTCGCACTGCCGCGAGACCGGTTCCGCTCCCGGACGGGTCGACTCGCCACCGATATCGATGATGTCGGCGCCGGCCTCGATCATGAGCAGCGCGTGTTTCAGCGCCTGGTCACGCAGCCTGAACCGACCACCGTCGGAGAACGAGTCGGGTGTCACGTTCAATATGCCCATGATGCCCGGACGCTCTGGCCAGGGACGTTCGAGTCTCAACACCGCTGTGCTCCGCTGCTGAATGATGATGATCGTGCCGGATGGAGAAAGTGACCGAATCTGCGCACCATGCAGGGCCGGAAATGCGAACGGCCCCGCTAGGGGGCCGTCCGGTCCTGGTCGAGACCACGCGTGCCGGCGCAGGACTCGATCAAAGCAGGCGGGGCTCAGTGCAGGCTGGCGGGGCCGCCGATACCACCCTTGGAGGACGAACCCTCCTCCTCCGCGCTCTTGCCTGTCGCGTCGCTCTCACCACTGGGCTTGGTCGGCGTGCTGTCGTCCCAACCCGCCGGTGGACGCGGGTCGCGACCATCCATGATGTCCTGCACCTGGTTGCGATCGATGGTCTCGTACTTGAGCAAGGCCTGCGCCATCGCATGCAGCTTGCCCTCGTTGGACTTGAGCAGGTCCTCGGCGTAGTCGTAATTGCGCGTGACGATCGCCCGCACCTCTTCGTCGATCAGATGCGCGGTGTCATCGGACATGTGCTTGGACTGGGTCACACTGTGCCCGAGGAACACCTCGCCCTCGTCCTCGGTGTACTTCAAGGGACCGAGCTTCTCGGACAATCCCCATTTGGTCACCATGTTTCTCGCGATGGTCGTCGCCTGCTGGATGTCGTTGGCCGCGCCGGTGGTAACCGCGTCGGCACCGAAAATCAGCTCCTCGGCGACGCG
>JAGRHX010000924.1 GCA_020444775.1 Gammaproteobacteria bacterium | reverse complement strand
GGCATCACACCAATCAACGTGCCGAGCCCTTCGACGCGGACCGCCTGAACATCTACGCCGGCATGCAACAGCGCCAGGGCAACGACACCTTGAGCTTCACCGTGCTGCGCAATGTCTACCAGGTCGAGCAGCTGCCGGTCGTGAATCAGACGATGACCCGCCAGATCCATGCCATCTCCGGCCAGTGGCGTCATCTGGTCAGCCCGCGCACCCTGTTCAATCTGTTCGGCCAGTTCGCCTATCTGAACTATCACCCGAGCAGCCAGCAGAGCCGCAACGTTCGCGAGGCGATGCTCGGCGTGAACGTCCGCCACGCCTTGCAGGGCGAGGGGCGTCCCACCCTGCTGTTGACCGGCTACGTCGGCAAGGACTGGCCTCGCGACGAAGGGGTCGCGGTGGTCGGTCGCACCTTCGTCGGCGCACGTGTGGGTATGGAATACTCGCTGCGCGACGATCTGGACGCGGATGCCAGCGTCGCCGTCGAGCACAGCGACTACGGTGGTCGCGAGGCTCTGTTCGCGCAGGATCGCAACGACAATCTGTATCAGGCCTTGCTGGGGCTGAGCTACAGGCCCGCGGAGCAATGGCTGGTGCGCCCGGAGATCCGCTTCTCGCGCAACACCTCGAGCATCGAGCTGAACAAGTACTCGCGTATCGAGGGCAAGCTTTCGATCCGACGCGATTTCAACTAGGCGGTCGCCTGCAATGTATGTCCGTCCCGGCGAGAATCTGCGCACCTGGAAAGTTGACTCATGGACGCCACCGAAGTGCCTGGGCAGGCTGCCAGCGTTGCTGCTGTTGCTGATGCTGGGCGCCGGCCAGGCCGACGCACAGACCCCGGCGGGTCGACTGGCATTCGCGGTCGGCCGGGTCAGCATCGAAACACCGCAAGGTGAGGTGCGAGCGGCGCGTCGTGGCAGCACGGTGCATTCAGGAGAAACGGTCATCACCGGGGCTGGACGCGCGCAGATCCGCTTCGCCGACGACTCACGCATCTCGCTCAGCCGTGAGACCCGCTTCCAGGTCGAACAGTACGCCTATCAGACCACATCGGACGGTCAGGCCAGCGACCGCTCACGCAGCTTCTTCAATCTGATACGCGGTGGCGTGCGGGTGTTGACCGGTCTCATCGGCAAGCGCAACAAGTCGAGCTGGCAGATGCGTACCCCGGCGGCCACCATCGGCATTCGCGGCACGCATTTTCGCGCCTCCTACATCGATAACGTGCTGCTGGTCGCGGTCGGCGTCGATCCGGACGGGCTGGCGCCCCAGGGGGTACAGGTCAGCAACGCCCTGGGCAGCCTGGCCGCGGGGCCCGGTCAGAACATCGAGGTCGGGGTCGGCGCACAGCCACGACATACGGATGCGCAACCGCTGCTGACGGTCCAGGGCACACCACCGCAGACCAGCACGGAGCGCGCACCGAGCAGCAATGAGGCCCGCAGCGACGACGGCAACGGACTGGCCCTTGAATCCCTCGAAACGCAGCAGATGGCGTCGCCCGCTGCCGACGCCCCGGCTGCGAGCGAGGTCCCGGTCGTGTCACCGCGCAGCGTCACGTACGTGGGCAGCTCGGCGACCAGCGTCGGGCCACTGGTCTCCAACCACGTGAATGCGGTGCTCGACAGCACGACCCTGCCCACCAGCATCACCTCGGTTCGGGACCTGGGCAGCCAGGAGACGCTGACCCGCACCAGCGCCTCGGTACGCAGCCTGCAGACCGGCAGCAACTGGATCCTGTTCGCGCTCGAGAATGGCGACGTGACCTCGACGGTGAGCGGCGTGACCACCTTGCCGGCGCCGAACGGCGCAATCCAGTTCGCCTTCGGCGAGCGCACCACGTCTGTTCCGGCGGTGGGCGTCATCAACTTCAACAACGTGCTGGGCAAGCTGCCACCGACCAACGGCACGAGCCTCGATTCGACCGGTGGCATCCTACCGGCCGGTCTGAACGTGACCTATGATGCGAGCACCAGCCAGGTCAACGTCTCGTCGATGGGCGTGCAGTACTTTGCCGACTTGTATACGGTGTCCGGCTCCGCCACCCTGGTCTCCGACCCACGTGGCTTTGTCTTCCACAACGCCATGACGGCCACCGGTGGCACGGGCAACTGTATTTCCACCTGTCCGGCGACCGTCGCTGGTGCGTTCATCGGCAACCAGAACGCGCCGATGGGAGCGAACATCCCCACCGGCATGACGATGACCGGCGTGATCGAGGAATCTCCCGGCAAGATCAGCTTTGGCGGCGTGCTGGGCGTGACTGGCACGTCGGGGCTGTGAACTACGCGCCTACCACTGGTGCGGGAACAGGCATTCGATTCTCATCGGGATCGCTTGGTATTGCTTCGAAGCGAACCGACCGTCGCTGCAGACAATGCCAGGACAACGCAGACAGGTAACGACCGTGCGCGAGTTCAACAAGTTCAAGCGTAGCCCGCCCGCGGTCCACCGCGTCCGGCGGGCACATGCGGCTCCGGCGCTGGTCCTGCTCGCGCTGTGTATCATCGTGCTCCCCGGCCAGGCCCTGGCCCAGACAGCCGCTGGTCGCCTGGAGTTCGCCATCGGCAAGGTCGACATCGAGTCCCAGCAGGGCCAGGCCCGCCCCGCACGTCGCGGCTCCGCGGTCTATGCCGGCGAGAGCATCGTCACCGGCCGCGGCCGTGCCCAGGTCCGCTTCGCCGACAACTCACGGATCTCCCTCATCCAGAACACCCGCTTCGAGGTCCAGGAGTTCGAGTTCGAGCACGAAGCCTCCAATGATCAGGCCAGCGCGCGCTCGCGCAGCTTCTTCAGCCTGGTCCGAGGCGGCGTACGAGCGCTCACCGGTCTGATCGGCAAACGCAACAAGGCGAACTGGCAGATGCGCACGCCGGCGGCGACCATCGGGATCCGTGGCACGCACTTCCGCGCGTCCTTCATCGACAACCAGCTGCTGGTCGCGGTCGGTGTCGATCCCGATGGACTCGGACCGCAGGGCGTGCAGATCAGCAACGCCTTCGGCACACTGGCGGCCGGGCCCGGTCAGAACGTCCAGGTCAACGTCGGTGCGCAACCACGCTACACCGATGCTCAGCCAGTGCTCACCCAGGGTTCCACGCCCGGCTCAACCACCACCACCGGACGATCGGATCTGAGCAGCGGCGACATCCGCAGCGGCAACAGCCTGGCGGTTGACAATTCCAACGCCAACGACAGTACCGGCAACCTGGGCCCGGCGCTCTCGGGACTGGTAGGCGCCTCATCCGCGAGCTTCCTCTCCCTGGTCTCCAATCATGTCGCGGTAGCCGTCGACAACACGACGGCGCCCATCGCGGTTGCCTCGCTGCGTGACCTGAACGCGGTCGAAGCAATTGCTCGCATCGACGCTTCGGTGCGTGACGTGCAATCGGGTAGCGACTGGATACTGTTCGCCTTCGAGGCCGGAGACATCCTCACGATCGACTCCGAAGGCAGCTTCACCGCTACCCTGCCGTCCCCACACGGGACGATCCAGTTCGCCTTCGGCACCCAGACCACCTCGATCCCCAGCATCGGTTTCCTGGATTTCAACACCGTGCTCGGCACGCTACCTGCGACCACCAACAGCGCCCTGGATCCGACCGGCGGCATCCTCCAATCCGGCCTGTCGGTCTCCTATGACGCAAGCATGAGCCAGCTGCTGTTCTCGAACATGTCGGTCAAGCATCTGGGCACTGTCTACAACATCAACGGCACCGCCAACGTAGTCTCGAACCCGCTGGGCTTCGTGTTCCACAACCAGATGACCGCGACCGGTGGTGTCGGCGCCTGCTCGGATTCGTGCGGCGCGACACTGGGCGGGGCCTTGATCGGCAACCAGATCGCACCGCCGACCGTCGGTAGCGGCATCCCGCCAGGTGCGAACATACCGACCGGCATGGCGGTCGGTGGACTCATCGACGAATCTCCCGAGAAGGTCAGCTTCGGCGGCGTGCTGGGCGTGAGCCCCAACATCCCCGCGATGTAAGCCCGAAGACGCACGCGTCGCGTCCAAGTCGCGACGTGGTACGCTTCACTGAGTGTCGCCGGCCCCACAGTTGTGTCCGGCGCTGTCCCGTTCCCGGCTGCTCAGGAGTGTTCCGATGACAGACCTCGATCAACAGACCCGCACCGAGCTGGAGGCTGCCGCGTTCCGGCATCTCATCAGCCATCTGCGTGAGCGCACCGATGTGCAGAACATCGACCTCATGAATCTCGCCGGCTTCTGCCGGAACTGCTTCTCGAAGTGGTATCTGGCGGCCGCCGAGGAACGTGGTGTGGCCATGGACATGGAGCAGGCCCGCGAGACCATCTACGGGATGCCGTACTCGCAGTGGAAGGCCAAGTATCAAAAAGAGGCCAGCCCCGAGCAGAAGGCCCGTTTCGAACAGACCCACGGCAACCATCAGTAACCGTGCAGTCGAGCCGGCCCCACTCTCGGATTGCGACTCGACACCGACCGGGACAAGCCCCGGGAGCCCCGTGATCTCTGAGCGCGGCCGCCTCCACAGTGGCTGGAGATTGACTCGTGCGCGCCCGTCAAGCACATCAGCACCATGGCCAGTAACGAATCGTTGCAACTGTCTTCCCTGACCGGCGTCTCCCCGATTGATGGTCGTTACGCCCGTCACACCGAGGCACTACGCCCCTGGTTCAGCGAGTACGCGCTGATCAAGCATCGGGTGCTGGTCGAGGTGCGCTGGCTGCAGATGCTCGTCAGCCCGTCGGGATTGTCCCACCTCGAGCCGTTGTCCGATTCGGCCCGGCGCGCGCTGGACGCGATCGTCGACGAGTTCAGCATCGAGGATGCGGCTCGGATCAAAGCGATCGAGTCCGAGACCAACCACGATGTCAAGGCGGTCGAGTATTTTCTGCGCGAGAAGGTGCTGGCCGACGACAGTCTCGCCTACACCTCCAACTACATCCATTTCGCCTGCACCTCCGAGGACATCA
>JAGRHX010000923.1 GCA_020444775.1 Gammaproteobacteria bacterium | reverse complement strand
TCGGGGCTGAAGGTCATCAGCGTGCCCTCGCCGGCGTCGCCGGTGATCTTCCAGAACTCATCGGTGACCAACGCATCGCCGGAGACGAGCTGCACAGCGTAGCCCTGCGAACGGGCCTGGCGAATCATCAGACCCGCCTCGGTGTGATAGCCACCGACGTACATGACGTCCACACCAGCGCCCTTGAGCTTGGAGACCAGCGCCGAGTAGTCCTTCTCGCCCGCGGTGTAGGCCTCGTACAGCGTCTCGCTCATGCCGCGCTTCTTCAGCTGCTTGAGCGTCTCGTCGGCCAGACCCTTACCATAAGCGGTCTTGTCGTGGAGGATGGCAATCTTCTTGCCCTGATAGTTGTCGGCGAGGAAGTTGCCGGCGACGATGCCCTGCTGGTCGTCACGGCCACAGGTGCGAAACACGTTCGGGCCACCTTCCTCGGTCAGCTTGGGGTTGGTGGAGGCCGGCGAGATCTGGATGATGCCTTCCTCCTCGTAGACCTTCGAGGCCGGGATCGACGAGCCCGAGCAGAAATGCCCGGCGACGAACTTGATGCCTTCGCTGACGAACTTGTTCGCGACCGCTACGGCCTGCTTGGGGTCACAAGCATCGTCACCGACGCTGAGCTCGAGCTGTTGCCCGAGCACGCCACCAGAGGCGTTGATGTCGGCGACCGCCAGTTCCGCGCCACGCTTCATCTGCTCGCCGAACGAGGCGTACTGGCCGGTCATCGGGCCGGCGGTGGCGATCTTTATCTGCGCCGATGCGCTGGAAACGCCGAGCATGGCGAGCGGTGCGCTCAGCACCGCCGCCAATGCAAGTTTCAGCAATGGTCTGGCCATTTCACTTGTCCCCACGAAGAGTTCGAATTGTCATTGTCGGTGAACCCTGAGGTCCGGATTCCCAGGCAAGGGTAAGAGGTCCGGTCGTTCGGGTAAACAGCGGGGGCTGGTCGTGGGGCTTCTCAGGGCTCCCCGGCGCCGCGCTCTCGATAGAAGAACGGGCCGGCGGTGGTGTACAGCCAGGGGTACTGAGTGACCATCTTGCGGGTGCGACTGAGGCGAAACGACAGCGAGGCGATACACATCAGCAGCACGGCATCGCACAGATAACCGCTGAGGGTCAACAAGGTGCCGTGGAACAGAGCGTAGATGAGGAAACGTGCCGCCACGGCCAGCAATGCGCTATAGGCGAGCGCCTGCCAGAACGGTCGCCAGGTATTGCCTATTGCCTGGCCGGTCATCCAGGCGCAGAACCCCATCACGAGCCCGGTCACGCCGACATAGACGCCTATCGATGTGCCGAGCATGGATTCCAGCATGACGACTCCGCGGGGCTGAGAATGGCTGGACGTTCTCGTCAGGGGACCCCGACGGAATCCAGTCATGATCCGTGTGGGGGCCTCAACGAGGCTGAAAGCCCTGGTAGTGGCCGACCACGTGCCGGGCTTCGGCAAAGAACAGCCAGCGCTCGGCCAGCAGCCCAGCGTAGGCGAGCGCCACCGGCAGCAGGTACAGCGAGGCGTGCTCGCCGTTGCGCGCGGCGACCAGGGCCACCGCCGCGCCGCAGTAGCCGAGCAGCAGCACGCCGATGCGTAGCCAGCCGACGGTGCTCGCGCTGGCATGGACACCGAACTCCCGGGTCAGGAAATTGCCGGCGCTGTGCCCGACGTCGAGCAGACGCACCGGGTCGCGAACCGGGTTCACGCGCGGCGGCACGCCCAGACCGGTCGCTGCGTTGATGTCCACGCCACGCGCCTCGCCGATCCAGTGGAAGTAGGCGATCTTCGCGACCAACGCCAGGCCGATGGCGACGAACGGCCAGATCGCGTGCGAGCCCTGTGGCCCGACATGGTAGGCACGGGTGGCGGCGAACAACACACCGCCCAGCATCGCCGCGCCGAGCAGATAGTTGGCGGGCGTCAGCCGATTGTTCCAGGCCGGAATGGTGCGCAGGCAGGCATAGATCATGCTCGTTGCGTAGACGGTGGCGACGCTGATCAGCGCGCACAGCACCGCTGGCAGGAACACCCCGCCGCCCGCGCCTGGAGAGGCTGCCCAGGCCCAGAGCAGGAACAGCAACGCGAGCGGATAGGTCACAAGCGCGAGGATGCCCTCGCGTGACAGCCATGAGGTCTTGTACTGACTGAAGGCCCGCCAGGCGTTCTTGGGATTGGCCAGGTGCAAGGTGGAGGCGGACAGACCGAGCGTGATGGCGACCAGGGCGACGACCACCGTGTTGCGCAGTTCCTCGAAGCTCATCGCGGAGCCGGTCGAGTCCAGATAGGCAAGCGCCGCGGCCGCGAGCAGGCCATAGCCGGCGCCCGAGGTGACGGTGAAGAAGATGATCGATGGAGCTGGATGCATGCTGGATGGCCTTGCGATTTAACTTGCGACTGCCTGGGCGATTGCCTGGGCGATT
>JAGRHX010000922.1 GCA_020444775.1 Gammaproteobacteria bacterium | reverse complement strand
GCGTCGCCGACCCAGTCGATAGCCGGTATCCGGATCGCCACGCGTCACTCTCATGAAACAATCCAAGGTGCTCCAGACCCGAAACAAAAAAAGGATGGCGTCGGATGCGCTTGCGCGATCCAACGCCATCCCCAGGGCTTCACCCGTGGGCTCACATCCGGACAGACGACCGGCGTGAGCCTGGTGTCTGATCTACCGGCGGGTGATCACCATCTCGCCAGTCTCAACCTGGCCTTCACGAACGATCTCGTAGTGCTGGGTCTTGTCCAGAACGCTGCTACCGTCAGAAACCGCACGGAAGGTCGTCTGCGTGACCTCGAAACACAGCTCGTGGCCGAAGAACGCCTTGTCGAGTTCCTGGCAGAGCACGTACTCGACATCCGACTGCTTCGGGTCCGCGGCCTTGACATACCACTGGCCTTGGTCGAACAGCTCATCACCCTTGTTTTCCGCCTTCTGCCGATAGACATGTACGCTGCCATCCTCGTACCAATGGAACTTCAACCACTGGTTGCCGCGGTGATACCAATGCTTGGCGATTGCGCCATTGATGAGTTGTTTGGTGTCGGCCGAATCGAGCAACTTGGCCTGTGCGGTAAAGAGTGGAGCTGCAAGCAAGGCGGCGAGTGTGGTGATTGCTAATTTCTTGTTCATGTTTGTTCTCTTCCTGGGACGCATGCGACGAACGAGGTCACATGCGCGTCGTTGCAGTGATGAGCCTTTGTGTGGGGGCGGCGCGCTTCATGGACCACCGAGCGGCTGCTCATGGGGCGGCCACGAGTGGTGCACTGCCACACATCGCTGTGCAGCACCGAACACGGCGTCGCACGCTTTATAGCGACTTGGCCAATCAACTCTTGAGAGCCCCAATTCCCATCGCGCATGGGCATTCGAAACGATCTTTCTGGGCAATATGCCCACCTTCAATCAGGCCAGTTCATCAAGCCCTGACAGACCTCGCTACAGGCGGAATCGGGTTCTGCTTCAAACCCGGCCGGGGCTGATTGAGCGGTTCACATGCGCTTGCATGACGGTGCCGGTAGGCGGCGCATAATGCCCTGCATTCACCGCTGCAGTATCAACACGCCGGATTCGTGTACCGTGCCTCGCCACGAGGGCGTCAACAACAAGGTGGTATCGTCCTGCTCGACTATCATAGGGCCCTCGACCGTCTCGCCGATATCGAGCATCTGGCGATGCCATACCGGAACGTCGATAGGATCGCCGCCCTGTAGCAGGCGGATGGTTCTGGACTGTAAAGAACGTTCCCGAAACGCCAGTCTCGCCTCTGACCGAAGCGGCGCCGGTACTCGATGCACGGTCCGAAGATTGACCAGACGCAACGGCCCATCGACGGCGTAGCCATAGACCCGGTCATGCAGGGTCAGGAACTGCTTGTAGAGCTGTTCGATCGGCGCTTCGCTGTGCAGCATCAAGGGCACCTCGAGGTGGTACCCCTGCCCGATGTAACAGACGTCGGCGAAATAGTCGGTCTCGATCTGTTCCGGGTCGACGCCTTCTGCGGCCATCAGTCGACGCGCCTCAGCGTCCAGCGCTTCAAAGGCCGCCTGCAGATCTTCTTTGGACAAGCCCTCCAGCGATTCCCCGAAGGCACCCGAAACCTCGTGTTCAATAGGCGCGTTCAATAAGCCGGTGGCCGCCAATACCCCCGGCCTCGCCGGCACCAGCACACGACGAATCCCGAGCTCGTCAGCGAGTTCGCAAGCATGAAGCGGGCCAGCGCCGCCGAGCGGCAACAGGCTGAATCGCCGGGGGTCGAAGCCCTGCCGAATCGACACCAGCCTTACCCCCTCTGCCATCTGCGCGTTGAGCACTCGATGTATCCCGGCCGCCGCGGCCTCGATAGACAATCCCAGTGGACGGGCGATGTGGCGCTCCACCGCCTCATGAGCCAGTGCCGGGTCGAGTTGCATGGTGCCACCCGCGAAATAAGTGGGGTCGAGATAGCCCAGCACCACTGATGCATCCGTCACTGTCGGCAACTCCCCGCCCCGGCCATAGCAAGCGGGGCCGGGCATCGCCCCGGCCGACTGTGGCCCGACCCGGAGCCCGTCCGCTGCATCCAACCAGGCAATACTGCCCCCTCCGGATCCGATTGCGTTCACATCGACCATGGGCACTCGAACGGCGAATCCATCGATGACCCCTTCGGCACGCAGTAGAGGTTTGGCGCCGCTGATCAGCGCGATGTCGCAGCTCGTCCCCCCGATGTCGACGGTTATCAGGTCGTCATCGCCGGTCAAGGCCCCCGTCGCCTGACCGCCCAGAACGCCAGCGGCCGGCCCAGACAGGAACAATCGTACCGGACGCCGCGCCGCTATGTTCCCGGCAGCAAGTCCGCCCCGCGACTGCATCACCTGAAGCGGCGCGTTGATGCCTCGTGCCAGCAGGCTATCGGCGAGACGCTCCAGATAGCGCCCGACCACGGGTTTCAGGTACGCATCGAACGCGGTGACAGCAGTTCGCTCATACTCCCTGAACGCTGGATCAACCTCGCTCGAGAGCGAGACACTCAAGTGAGGGAACTGCTCCTCGATGACACTGCGCACCCGTTGCTCGTGACCGGGATTTCGAAACGAGAACAACAAACAGACCGCGATCGCCTCGACTCCAGCATCACTCAGATGGGTCAAGGCGCGGATAAGATCCGTCTCGTCCAGCGCGGTGACGACTTCACCATCGGCCCCTATGCGCTCGCGGATTCCATGTCGAAGGTGGCCAGGCGCAATGAACGCCGGTGTCTGTGGCTCGAGACGCGTCTCATACATCTGCCTGCGCATCTGTCGGCCGATTTCCAGAGTGTCGGCGAATCCCTCAGTCGTGATCAGGCCAACCCGGGCACCTGTGCGCTCGAGCACCGCGTTGGTGGCAACCGTGGTGCCATGCATCATTCCGACCATGTCCTCCGGCGCGACGCCTGGCATGAGGCTCTCGATCGCCTGCATGACCGCACGAGCCGGATCGTCGGGCGTGCTCGGAACCTTGAGATGAAACGCCTTCCCCTCATTGGTCAAACACACCAGATCGGTGAAGGTGCCACCCACGTCTACACCAATAAACGCTTGCAGCTTTTGCTGCCCTTCGGTCTTCATCGCAACGCTGTCCCGCTCGAATTCAACGACGCCATGGCAGTTGACCTGTAACGATACGATACGAGCGCCTGACCATCACACGCATAGTCCGCCCTGAACAAGGGGCTGAACAAAGGGCCACTCAGTCAATCGAGCCTCCGCATTAGCCAGGCCACAGTACTGATGTCGCAACGCCCGCAAGCACGCCATACAACACTAAGACGAAGGCTCATCCAACCGACCAGGCAATTACGACCTCGGCAATGGAATCCAGGCAAGCCCCATCATCGGTGATGAGCCGTTCCAGTCGGGCGTGGATGATGGCGCGAATCTGGGTTCGAGTCATCTCGCGCGGTGGGTGGCCCCGATCTTCGCGCAGGCACGGATCAGCGCATGTCTCCAGCTCTGATCGGCACTTTCACTAACAGCCGTGCCTTCGCGGCTCAGCCGTACCCTACTAACTCGCTGCGTGACCTCGAGGTCGAACGCATAGCCCAGCGCGGTTAAGGCTTGGACCAGCCGCATTGACTGTCGATCGTCCATGTCTGGCAACCAGGCCTGGTAAGGCATCATCGGCGTTCCGCTCGAATCATGCCAGACCTGAACATCCGCCCCGGACGCCCATGGAACAACATTCAACTGCCAGCCCAGGATTTCTCGTGCCGCCGCGTCCCTGAGTGCCTGGCACCCTTCGAGACGTTCATCTGACGTCGATGATGTCGATGTTCGAAATGTCGTCATTACCTTCGGATCTCGATGCATTGCTGACCATTTCCGCCACTGACCGTGGCGTCGGTCTGTCGCGCTCGGGCCGCGACGGTCAACGTACCGTTCATCTGGTGCCAGCCACCTGTTGGTTGGCCACGGTCAACCACCTCGCTTCGGCCATGGCCCGGCCCCGATCACCTGGCCCGATCACCTGGCCCTGGCCCCGATCACCTGGCCCTGATCACCCGGCCCTTCACATCTTCGGTCACAAGCGAACCGACGGACTGTTTCGCATGGGCAACCGACACTGATTGTCTCAATCCTACCAATTGCACTCCTCTCGGTCCCCTCCTACGGGTGCCGCGGCCCGGCCCTACAGTCGTTGTCTGCTGGGCTCTTGCCCTGAGCGCGGCTGGGAAACACGCTTTTGCACATGAGACCACCGCGACATACACAGCTGTCCGAGGACACGCCACAGCATCTCCATGTCTATACACAATGTGTACGTCGCGCCTATCTGTGTGGGTTCGATAAGGTCACGGGCCGAAACTACGGGCACAGAAAGCTATGGATCGAGGCGCGCCTGCTGGAGCTCGGACAGATATTCTCCGTTGATGTTCTGGCATATGTCGTCATGAGCAATCACATCCACCTTTCTGTGCGAACCAACCCGA
Organism: Gammaproteobacteria bacterium; assembly: GCA_020444775.1. The sequence continues at coordinate 6,388 of JAGRHX010000922.1, read as the reverse complement.
CTGCGCCACGACGCTGGAGCGACGAAACCGTTGCCCGGCGGTGGCTGAAGCTTGGACGGACAGCCCACCTCCCACACGACCAGTTCGAGCGCCATGTAGCGTTGCTCATGCGCGACTCCGAACGGCTCGCCGAACTTCGCCGACGTCTGGGATCCCTGAGTTGGTACATGCGCTATCTCAAGGAGCCCATCGCACGCCGCGCGAACCGAGAAGACGGATGCACCGGACACTTCTGGGCGGCACGCTTTCATGTTCAGAACGCGCTCGACGAAGCCGCGGTGCTCTCGCAGATGGTATACATCGATCTCAATCCCTACCGTGCAGGTACCTGTGCGGATCCTGTAAGAGCACCCAGCACTTCCGTGCGGCGACGCGCGGCAAGAGCACCTCCGCGCACCACGCTGGTGCCGATCGTTGGTTGCGATGATTGCCCCATCATCGATATCTCCGAAGCAGACTACATCGAGCTGGTGCGATGGACGAGTCGAACCACGTCCACCGACAGCGAGCACGGACCGCCCGGAACAGTGCCCGGAGCGGTGCCAGCCACGATTCGACGACTCTCACTGACGCCGGACGCCTGGTGCCAGCAGGTCTTGGGTATACAACGAGAGTTCTCTCGAGCGGTGGGGAGCGTGGAAAGCCTGGAAGCATACGCACGACAGAGCGGAAGACGATGGATTCGCGGAATCCGCTTTGCACGAACAATCGCGTCCAGGCTCTTGCCGACGCCAGACAGCGGCACCGAAGACGACTGAGCGAACACCGCATCACATCTGGCGGCCGTCAGGCTTGATATGGCCAGACTGCACGACGCGGCCCTCGACCAGGAGTTCGTCCATCGACATTTGGATCGCTCGCCACCGCGGGTGAGCGCTCAGTGCCGCGAACGGTTGGCCCGACGTTCTAAAGTGCGCGGATGCTGCGTCGATAGACCCGGTGGGCCGGTAAGCCCACAGTATTGGTGGAGCCACGACTGCGTCACGACACCTCGGAGCGAAGACATGAACCAGAACCGCCGCTCGGACATGGTGCGTTCGATGAACCGGATCCGCAGATTCTCTGCACTGTGCGTGTTGCTGCTCACGGCGACCGCGGGGGCTGCGGCAACCCTCCAGGGCGACACGGTCCCCAAGCTTCAAGGCAAAGCGCTGATTGAAGAACTTCGCTCTGGCGGCTACGTGGTCTTCTTCCGCCACGGCATCACCGGCAACGAAGGCGAAAAGGACGTCGCCGAGGCTGACATCGAGAATTGCACCATACAGCGCAACCTGTCAGATTCTGGTCGCGCGCAGGTCGCCGCCATAGGTGAGGCGGTCCGACGTGAAAAGATCCCGGTCGGTGATGTCTTCGCAAGTCCCTACTGCCGGACCATGGAGTCCGCCCGCTCGATATTCGGTCGGGCGACACGTTCCGATGCGCTGTACTTCGCCATCCACGTGGACAAGGACCGTCGTCTCGAGATTACCGACGCGCTCAGACGCATGCTGGCGACCACCCCAAAGCCTGGAACGAATACGGCACTGATCTCGCATACCGCGAATCTTCGCGAAGCCGCCGACATCTGGCCCAAACCCGAGGGCGTTGCCCACGTCTTCAGGCCGACCAGCGAGGGCGATTTCTCCTACGTCGGCGTGATCCAACCCGAGGACTGGCTACCCTGACGCAGGTCCGGAACGGATAGCGCACCGTGCTGCAGCAAGCCCAGACAACCGTAGACAGGCCCGCTGGCATCAATGCCAGCGGGCCTGGACGCCGGGCGCCCGCAGGGCCCTCCTGGAGCCCACGGCTCACGCATCGCTTCCTACTGGTCCCCGCGGTTGCCCTGCTTGGGATCGTCTATCTCACCTGGCTTTTCGTAGGTGTGCTGGATCAACAGCGCCAACAGCTCGAGGCGGTGGAATCAAAGGCGCTCCTGCAATTGCAGATACTCGCTCGCGAGCACAGCCGGCTGACCGAGGAGCACCTCGCGCTGTTCGCGCTGTTGACCAGCGCCGGTGCCGGCGCTGACGAAGGCGAGCTCTACGACAAGGGCGTCGTCCTGATCGATACGCTGGCGGCGACCCTTGACCGACTTCGCTCGTTGAATGACCGGCTGTCGCTCACCGAGACAGAGCATTCACTCCACCAGAGGCTCGTTGCATCGGTCGAGGACTATCACGACGTCATGCGCCAGGCCATCGAGATGGCCACCGTCGACCTCGCGCGTGCAAATCAGTCGATGGTCGAGGCCTCCACTGCCTATCAGCAGATCGAGACGCTGTTCGAAGAGTTCGGCGCCGCCGCTCAAAGGAGCGCACGTGATTCGTTCGGTAACCTGGCTGAGCACACAAGCACCAGTCTGCAGAAGTTCTGCATCGCGGCCATCGTCGCAATACTCGTCGTTCTGGCTCTGACCACGTTGATCGCGCGATTTACCGGTCGCTCGCTCGATTCGATGATGCGCAAGGTCGAGCGACTGGCGACCGGCGAGCTCGACGTGGCCTTCGAGTCGCGGGGTCGAGACGAGATCGGTCGGTTGAGTCAGGCCATGCAGACGCTCGTGCATGCCCTCCAAACCCGTTCAGGCTCACTGTCCAGGATCGCCGAGGGCGATCTGGCACAGGAGGTCCACCTGCTCTCGGCTCGAGATCGGGTGGGGCAGTCACTACAGGAGATGGTGCAGAGTCTTCGCACCGTCGTCGGCAATGTCGACCAGACGGCCAGGAAGCTGGCCGAAGATGCCGAGCTCTCATCGCAACACACGGCTGCCATCAGTCGGCGCTCGGAGGAACAGTCGGTCAGCCTGTCCAGCACCGCGCGCTCTATGAAGGCGCTCGCCAGTCAATCTCAGCACAGCAAGATCGAAGCGCAACAAGCCAGCGAGATCGCTTCAACAGCACGCGATCTCGCCGCCCAGGGCAACCGCTCCATGGCGGCGCTCGTCGAAGCCATGAATGCGATCCGTGATTCGACCGGACGCATGAGCTTCATCATCGACACGATTGAGGAGATTGCGATACAGACGAATCTGCTGGCCCTGAATGCGGCAATCGAAGCCGCGCATGCCGGCGAGTATGGAACGGGTTTCGCCGTGGTCGCCGGTCAGGTACGTACCCTGGCCAGACAGAGCGCCGACGCCATGCAGGAAACACAGCGACTCATCGACGATGCCATCAAGCGCGTCGAACAGGGCTGTAGCCTCGCTGAGCAGACCGCGACCAGCCTGGTTGAGATCAACCAGGGCACAAGTCAAGTCAACACGCTCGTCGATGCCATCGCCCAACGTTCTTCCGAGCAGTCCGAGAGTGCGGAGTACATCGACTCTGGCCTGGCAGAGCTCGTGCAGTTCACGCAGGAGAACACCCGGGGCGCCCAGCTCACCGCCACCAACAATCAGAAGGTGGCGGAGGAAGCGCGCTCACTCAAAGCGCTGGTCCAGCACTTCGTCATCTGAGACCTCGCAGGCCACCCTGGTCTGACTACCGGCGATCCGATCAGGTTCGTGCGGCCTCCCCGATGTTGTCCACACCACGCTCTTCGAGCAGGGTCGTCAGCCAATCCGGGTCCATCTCAGGCACCGATGACAGCAACAGGTCGGTATAAGGGTGGTGGGGTGGCTTGAACATCTCATCCTTCGGTCCTTGCTCGACAATACGTCCCTCCTTCATGACTACGACCTCGTCGGCGATCGAACGAACCGTGGCCAGATCGTGGGTGATGAACATATAGGCCAGATCGAGCTCACGCTGCAGGTTGTCGAGCAGGCGCAGTATGCCTTCTGCCACCAGCTGGTCCAGCGCGCTCGTCACCTCGTCACAGATGATGAAGGCCGGTTCCGCGGCCAGCGCTCTGGCAATACCCACTCGCTGCTTTTGCCCCCCGGAAAGCTCCGAGGGCAGACGGTTGTAGTACTGGGATGGCTCGAGCTCTATCAGGTCGAGCAGTTCATCGACGCGACTCTTCAGTTTCGGCCCTTTGAGTCCACGATAGAATTGGGCCGGCCGACCGACAATCTCGCTGATCCGCAGCTTGGGATTCAGGGCGGTGTCAGCCATCTGATAGATCATCTGCACCTGACGCAGCTGATCCTTGCTGCGCTGCTTGTAACTCGCCGGCAGCACCTCGCCCTTGAACAGGATCTGGCCACTGACTGGCGGCAGCAGCCCGGTGATACAGCGTGCGGTAGTCGACTTCCCGGACCCGGACTCGCCTACCACAGCCACGGTTCGCCCGGCATGGATCTCGAAGGAGACATCGTCCAACACCTTCGTGTCGCCATAGGCCGCGTCCACCGACTGCACCGCGATGACCGGCACACTACCGGCCGGCGGTGGCGGCAACTGCTTGCGCTTGTAGCTACGCACCGCCCATAGCGATTTGGTGTAGTCGTCCTGCGGGTCACTCAACATGCGCTCGGTGGGCGCCTCCTCGACCTCGTCACCCTTGAGCAGGACCTTGATGACATCGGCCATCTGGGCCACCACCGCAAGATCGTGGGTGATATAGATGGCGGCCGTGTTGAACTGATCGACGATATCGCGAATCGCCGCCAGGACCTCAATCTGGGTGGTGACATCCAGGGCCGTGGTCGGCTCGTCGAAGATGATCAGGTCCGGCCTGCAGGCCATGGCCATCGCGGTCATCGCGCGCTGTAGCTGACCACCCGAGACCTGATGTGGGTAGCGAAAGCCGATCTCGCGTGGGTTGGGCAGGCGCAGCCGCTCGTACAGCTCCATCGCATCCTCCTGGCTCTCCAGGCGCTTGCGGATGCGATAGTGAACCGGCGCTTCGGTATGCTGATCGATGATCCGATGCGCCGGATTGAACGAAGCTGCCGCAGACTGCGCGACATAGGCAATCCTTGAGCCGCGCAACGCACGCAGATCCGACTCCGGAGTTGTCGTCAGCTCCATGCCGTCGAACTCGATCGAGCCGCCGGAGATTCGACAGCCGTCGCGCGTGAAGCCCATCGCAGCCAGTCCGATTGTCGATTTGCCGGCGCCGGACTCCCCGATAAGTCCCATCACCTCGCCGCGGTGCAAGGTCAGGCTGACACCGTGAACGATCTCCATCCAGGTCTCGTCAGAGTACCCCTCGATGCGCAGGTCCTTGATTTCCAGCAGCACATTCTTCTTGGAACGGTCTACCATCGAGCTCACTCCTTCAAACCGGACGAACGGTACAACATCCAATCCACCACGAAGTTGACCGCGACGGTCAACAGCGCGATGGCTGCCGCAGGTATCAGCGGGGTGATCTCACCAAACGAAATCAAGGTGGCGTTCTCACGCACCATCGAGCCCCAATCGGCGGTCGGCGGTTGGATGCCAAGACCAAGAAAGGACAACCCCGCTACCAGAAGGAACACGAAACAGAACTCCAGACCGAACTCCGCAACCAACGGCGCCGCCGAGTTCGGCAGGATCTCCTTGCGGATCAGATACCAGGTACCCTCACCACGCAGACGGGCGGCCTCGATGTAATCCATCACCACGATGTTGCCGGCCACGGCTCGGGTGAGGCGGAACACCCTGGGCGCGTAGATCACGGCTATGACCAGGATCAGCGTGGTGACATTGGTGCCGAAGATGCTCAGCATCAGCAACGAGAAGATCAGCGAGGGGATGGACATGATGACGTCGACCACTCGCCCCATGAGCTGGTCGAGCCAACCACCGCGCACCGCGGCGACCAGTCCAGCCAGGGTACCTAGCAAGAACGCCAGGGTGGTCGCCAGCAAGGCAATGCCAACGGTGTTCCTGGCTCCGTAGACGATTCGGCTGAACATGTCCCGACCGAGCTGATCGCCACCGAGCAACATGTTCGCATCCGGCGCGGCGAACGATTCCGCGATCACCTCTGCCTCACCGTACGGTGCGATCACTGGCGCGAAGATCCCGGCAATGGCGTAGGTGCAGATGACGAACAGGCCGAAGCTGGCGGTCAACGGCGCGGTCCGCATCGCCTTGGCGCCCCCCTCGGGCAAGACGATGACCAGGAACTCGCGGAAGGCGTAGGACAAGCCGGCAGCCAACGCGATCAGCCCGGCAATCACCGTGATGCTCCAAAGTGCTGACTCGCCACCGATGATCCCCATGAAGAAGGAGATGAGTGTCAGCGAGAACAACACCAGGAACGCCTGACGCTGTCGCAGATAGGCCGTGACGCATGAGCCACCGATGAGCAGCGCATAGTAGCCGATGACGAAGTAGTTCATGGCCGGGCCCTCACTTCGGGTGACGCAGGCGCGGATTGGTCAGGATCGCCCCGACATCGGCCATCAGGTTGAGCAGGATGAAGGTCGCCGCGAAGATCAGACAGCAAGCCTGCACTACCGGGAAATCCCGCTTGGTCACGCTATCCACCAGCATCTGTCCGATACCGGGATAGACGAACACCACCTCGA
>JAGRHX010000921.1 GCA_020444775.1 Gammaproteobacteria bacterium | reverse complement strand
CGCGTCCAATCTGGTCAAGATCGATCGAGAAGGCAAGGTGATCGCGGGCGAGTATCCGGTCAACACCACCGGTTTCGTGATCCACGGTGCTATTCACGAGGCGCGTCCCGACGCGCTCTGCATCATCCACTCGCATGCCGTGCACTGCGTGGCCGTGTCGTCGATGCAGGACGGGCTGCTGCCGCTGTCTCAGTTCGCGCTGCGTTTTCATGGCCAGACAGCCGTGCACGAGTATGGCGGTGGCGCGCGAGAGATGGACGAGCGCCCGCGCCTGATCCGGGACCTCGGTGATGCCCGGGTGCTACTGATGCGCAATCACGGTGTGCTGGTTACTGGCCGGTCCGTCGCCGAAGCATTCTTCTATATGTACTACCTGGACCAGGCTTGCCGCATCCAGGTGGCGGCGATGTCCTGCACCGATCGCTTGGTGCTGCCATCAAAGGAGATTTGCGACTTCACCGCAGCGCAGCAGTCGTCGGGCACGGTGGACATGAGCGGAGCGCTGGTGCTTCCTGGCGAACGCGACTGGCCGGCGCTGCGCCGGCTGCTGGACCGCGAGAGCCCTGGCTACCGCGACTGATTCTGAAGTCTGGATCGGAAACAGCGCTCAGCGACCGCTCGTAGTCGTCGTCCGTTTGTCACAAGATGAATCAGGACATGTGCCGAGAGCCCCGCGCTATGAAGCGGGGCTCAACTGCCCGCGCTGCGGCTAGACGGCACCTGGCTCCGGGCCTTCGTTCAAGCGCCGCCTTGGGCGGCAAACCGCTCCAGCACTTCTGGAAAGGGCCGGCCGACCGTGCGCTTCATGAGCCGCCGGTAACGCTGATCGTACGGCGAGGCGCGGTGCATCACCGTAGCATTGTCCCACATCACCAGATCGCCGGCTTGCCAGCGGTGCGCGTAGACGAAGCGTTCGGCGGTGGCATGCGCCATGAGCTCATCGCGTAACGCGAGGCTTTCCTCCACACCCATCCCTTCGAAGTGCGTGACGTAGGTACTCACGTAGAGCGCCTTGCGAAACGTGACGGGGTGGCGGCGTACGATGGGGTGCGCATTGGTGGTGAGCGCCCGAGTCGCCGCGTCGAGCGGCGTACGGCCGGGGGTACGCAGGCGATAGGCGTTGTAGTCGAATACTCCGCGCAGATCGGCGATGCGTTCCTTGAGCGCGTCGGACAGAGCGTCATACGCGTCCGCCATGTGCGCGAACAGCGTCTCGCCGCCTTCGGATGGAACTTCGACGCCGTATAGCGTCGTGGCCATCGCCGGGACCTCGTAGTAGCAGAAATCCGAGTGCCACTCGAAGCCGCCGTGAGGCACACCATAGTTCTTACCGTCTATCTGGATGTTCGAGATGACGTAGATCTCGGGGTGCTCTTTCGAGTTCCAGTCGCTGGTGACATGTAGGTCCAGGATGCCGAAGTGGCGGCTGAAAGCGACCTGTTCGGCCTCGCCCAGGGACTGCCCGGGAAATACCAGCAGTCCGTGCGCATGCAGCGCGTCCCGGATCGTTTCGGCCTTGGTCTGCGTGAGTGGTTCCCGCAAATCAAGCCCTGACACGCAAGCGCCA
>JAGRHX010000920.1 GCA_020444775.1 Gammaproteobacteria bacterium | reverse complement strand
CGAGCCGTTGCGGCCGCCCCTCGAGCGTCCACTGCTCGATGCTTGGTCAATGACTTCACTGGCAGAAAATCCAGGCCTTGCGCAGATCGACCCATGGTTGCGTGGCTGGGTGGAGGACGAGCCACAGACCGCCATCGCATGGCGAAAGCATTTCCCGTTGCGCGCTGACGGCGCGCGTGGCTTTGCCGACGATGTAGAGACACGAAAGCGCGACCTCGCAGCGTTCTTCGAGGCCGCGCCACCGCACGCGACCGAGCTGCTGGAAGCGCCGACCTATCGAGTCGTGGAGATCGTACAGGCGCGGGCGAAGGCCCTCGTGAAAAAGAGCCTGACGGCGGATTCGACATCGAGTCTGCATCCGCCGGTGTTGGCCGTGCTAGACCGCCGCGGTGTGCTGGCGGGCATGTGGGATATCGACAGTGTCGCAGATGCAGGCAAGGAACGACTTCACGCCGCCTGGGCGGGCCAGACCGTGGTGGTGGACTATCGCCTGGGTGGGCTGGACGAGGCCGGGCTCCTGGATGCGAAGGCTGATACTCCACCGCTTGTTATCGACGCCGATGGCTGGGGTCTCTCGCTGGAGCGTACCTGGCGACGTCGCGTCTGCTTTGGCACTCGACCGACAGACTCGATGGCCGACTGGCGCGCCTCGGGTTACGTCTGGCGGGTGGATTCCGACGTGGATGATGGTGCCGAGCTATGGGTTGAGCTGTGGCGCGGCGAGTACGCCGATCCGGCTGTCGGCGACGCGGCAATTGCGCGCCAAGCGCAGACACTCCTAGCGCACCATGACGCGACCGCCCGAGCCGCTTCGCGGATTGCGCAGCGACTCGCGCTGCCGGAAGCGCATCGCACCATGCTTACGGCTGCAGCCGCATTTCACGACGCCGGAAAGGCCCGTGAGCTGTGGCAGAACGCTATGCGTGCGCCGCGTGACGAACAGCGCCCGTACGCAAAGACCACGGGCGGCGGCGATGGCCGAGCCCTGGGAGGCTATCGGCACGAGTTCGGCTCCTTACGTGACGCGCTCCACTCATCGACCTCGGCTGCGACGGCATCGTTGCCCGTCTCGTTGCGTAAGGCGCTCGACGAGACGCGCGCAACCCTCGATACGCTGCCTGTGCCGCTCAAAGATCTCGCCCTGCACCTCATTGTTTCGCATCACGGCCACGCCCGGCCCGTGATCGCGCCAATCGACCCCGATCCGGATGTGCCTCCTTGGCTTTCGAGTGAGCTGGCGCGAGATGCTGCGCTGCGCTTCGCGCGGTTGCAGCGCCAGTGGGGGCCATGGGGACTGGCTTGGTGGGAGGCCGTGCTTCGCGCCGCGGACTGGGCGGCCTCTCGCGAGATCAACGAGACCGGGCACGAGGCGGTCGTGACGGAGGACTCCAATGGCTGAGGCACGCATTCCCGTCGTCCTCCGCAACCCAGGTCAGGTCTTTGCCTGCCTGGGCTTGATGGAAGCGGCCGAGCGCATCCTCGACGCACATTGCGAGGGCGCGTTCGAGTATGAAGGCGGCGATACTCAGGCGCGTTTTGCGCTCTGGATACCCGGTGACGACGACCCGGTGAATACGGTGGTGCGATTTCTTGCCGAGGCGGAAGTGATCGCCATCGCGCCTAGAGGGTCGAGCTTGGCGACCGAGAAATGGAAGGTTGCGAGTGAGCGCCGGGCGGATGACGACCCCCGCTTCTCAGTTCCCGAGATGGGCACGCCTGCGGCGATGCCCATAGTGCTACGGAACGAGGGTGTCGAAGTGCCCATCGACCATTGGGCGGACGGTGGTGGAACAGGCCGTGACAACGTGAAGTTCTGGGCCGGTTCGGGCGGATACCCAGGCGCCGGACTTGCTCGAGATGCCCTCACTCTCGTCTCCGCGCTGGGAGCAAATGCGCTCGCGGATGCGTGCCGAGATCCCTTCGACGTTGCGGCCCCCATGTCCAGCAGCTTTCGCTTCGACTGGCGCCGAGACTACATCCCGTTGGATGTGGGATTCAGCCTCAATGATCACTCGACGATGACGCCTGTCGGCTATCCACTTGTGGAGATTCTGGCCGCCATCGGCATGCAACACGCTCGTCCCTCGCGCATCTCACCGCGCGACAAGCTCGCGTATCGCTACGGCGTCTCATCGGCTCGGCTGCCGACGGTGTTCGCTCGGGCCGTGCTCGGCTGCCAGGGCCTTGGGTTCCCCATTCGTACATTCCGCATGCGCCTCGGCTGGCCTGGTCAGGAAAATCAGGCGCGTTGCATCATCGACGCTGAAGAGGAGTTCGACCATGACTGAAACTGAAGGCACGATGCTCTCTGTGGACACGACACATATCGACTCTTGGGCGGATGATCTGCGCGGCCCTGTCGCCTTGCACTTGCGCCAGACACTGTTACCGGTCGAGGGAGAGGGGGCGGTGATATTTCCGCCGACCTATGCAATGGGTGATCGGCGAGAGTTCTCGCCGTATGCCATCGACGTGCTGTCGGATGGGACGAAGGTCGCCCAGATCGATTCGGTCGGTGCCCAGGCCAACCGCATGGAGCCGCTGTTCAAGCACGCGCCTGAAGGACGTCCCCAGAACCCACTCTCAGCCCTCGTGCCGCAGGTGGACATTGACATCGGCGGTGGACGTCTGGTCTCACTCCTCGATGCCGGCCATCGGCTCGGAGATGCTCTAGTGCGGGCCAGTGAGCTGCATGAGGAAGTCGTTGGCGCCTTCAGGGCTCTACAGGATGATGGCGACGCAAGCGCCATCGCAAAGCTCGCCCCAACATCGCTCGTCTTCGGCGCGTGGGACTCGCGTGGCGATGGCGCCAAGCTTCCACGGATCGTGCAAGCAACCGTGCGCGCCTGGGACGTCGATATGCTTCGGCGCTCCGCGCAATACATACCGCCGGTCGACTATGCGGCACTCGAAGTCTTCTCCGATCAGGAAAAGGAGAAGGCGGAGGGTGACACTAAGAGCCCGCTCGCACAGCGGGGCTTCGTACATGTGCCGGCCGTAGATGTGCATGGCGGCATCGTCGTGCGGGGTGAGATCAGGCGGGACGTGACAATCAATCTCGTCGCCTTGCGCCAGCTCGATGCTGAGGAGCGAGGCGCGGAGCTGCGGCGCTACGTCCTCGGCCTCGCGCTCGTTGCTGCGACAGAGCCACAAGACGGCTTTCTCCGGCAGGGTTGCCTGCTGACACCTGATCCAGACACGCCTGCGCAGTGGAACCTGGTCGAGCGCAGTGGCCGTCGCGTCCACCTCGCACTCGATGCGGCTCTCGTCCAGGACTACGCAATGGCCGCTCGTGAGCACTTCCCGGTTGGACAAGACCGAGTTGTCGCGTTCTCGAAGGACCGCGCGAAGGCGGATCTTCGTGGCGGTGATTCCAAGAAGAAAGGCAAGTGACGACCATGGACACAAGTGCCCTGCTGATAGAAGTTAATCTGCTCGGGCAGCGCTGGCATGGTGTCGGCGATTGGCCGCCCTCGCCCTTTCGCCTTTTTCAGGCTCTGGTGGCGGGCGCCTATGGAGGGCGCTGGGTGGCGGAAGACAGCGAGGCCAAGGATGATGCGTTTCGTTGGCTGGAGACCCTGGCGCCACCGACGATAGCCGCACCGCCAAAATGCGAGCTGTCGAGCGTCACCCACTTCGTGCCAAACAATGATCTCGATTCCGTTGGGGGTGATCCACGCCGGATATCGGAGCTGAGAGTGGCCAAATCGCTCGGCGCTGTATGGCTCGAGAGCAATGAACCGATCCTCTATTTGTGGACCTTCGAGGGTGCGAACGTCGAAGCGGAACGCATCGCTGCGCTCGCAGAACGGTTGCACACGCTGGGTCGGGGACTCGACCCAGCCTTCGCCCGCGGCATGACGCTACCGGCGAGTGAGGCCAGGACACGTCTGCTGACTTACACGGGCAGTGTCGCGCATCCCCGCATGCGGCCCGAGGGTGGCACGGTTCGGTGCCCAACACCCGGCTCCCTGGCCAGCCTCATCCGGCGCCAGCGCGCCGTCACTGGCCGATTCCTCACCGAGCGTTCGGGCCGTAAGGCGGTGGTCTCCTTCCGGCAACCGCCAAAGCCACAGTTCCGATCGGTGGCCTACGACCGCCCGCCCGCGTGTGTCCTCTACGACCTGAAGCCTATCGACGGCTCTCGGCCGTTTCGACCGAGTGCGCTTGCGAATGCGACACGAATCGCGCGGGCGGTGCGCGAGGTTGCCGCACATCGACTTAGTACGCACCGGACCGCAGAGACCGAACGTTTCGTCATCGGCCGTGGTGCGGGTTCTGCGGACGTGCTGAGGCGGGTTCGTATCGTGCCGCTGCCTACAATCGGTCATCGACACGCAGATCCCTCCATACGTCGAGTGCTCGTCCAGATCCCTCCGGACTGTCCGTTCAAAGTAGCGGACGTCGACTGGGCCCTGAGCGGCTCGGAGCTTTTTGATCCGGAAACTGGCGAGACCTGGGGCACGACCCTGGTCCGGTCCGGGGACCGACGAATGCTCCGCCATTTCGGTATTGACGAAGAGATGAGAGAGAATGGCTCGCAACGCTACCGACGCTGGCAGACAGTGACACCGAGTGTTCTTCCCAACACGCGCCAGCGCGACGGGGCGTCGGGTGATATGCGTCGTAGCAGCGAAGAGCGCGCTGCGGGCGCCGTCGTGCAGGCGCTGCGCCACGCGGGTGTAAGTGCGCAAGCTTCGAACGTACGCCTGCAACGCGAACCGTTCCATACGAAGGGATTGCGCGCCGATGCTTTCGATGCAGGACGGTTCCCGGTGAGTCGATTGCATCATCTTGAAGTGCGGTTCTCCGAACCAGTTTCAGGACCGCTCGTAATCGGGGACGGGCGTTGGCTCGGGCTCGGCCTGATGCGTCCCGTGCGCGAGGCGCCACCGCCACTACATGTTTTCGTCGCTAAGTCGCCGACCACGCTAGACGAAGGGCGTGCGCGCGACTTAGCGACTGCGCTGCGGCGCGCCGTCATGGCACGGGCTGAGGCAGTCGCAGGTGCACGACTGCAAACTCGTGAGCGGCTACCAACCTACTTCACGGGCCACACGCCCGACGGCGGGCCCGCCCGCTCGGGGCAGCATGAGCACCTCTTCTTCCTTGCGGCGGACACCGATCTGGACGGACATGTCGATCGACTCATCGTCGTTGCGCCGGAGCTCGCTGACAGATCATTGCGTGGAATGCGCGCGCAGCGCGACCCGTATCGAGTTTGGTTGGACGATGCGTGCGCGGAACTGCGGGTCCTCCGGTCGAATGCACTCGGAGTCATCAAGCTGGCACGAATCGAGCCAGACCAGAATGACCCGATACTGGGCCGATCCAGGACGTGGATTTCCTCGCGTCCCTATCGACCCACGCAACACCCGAAACGATCAGCGGAAACGAGTGCCGCAATCGAAGCGGATGTGGCGCTGGAGTGCCGCCGCCGCAAGCTGCCGGAGCCGAACATACACGTCCTGGATCTCGCCCGGGGCCCACGAAACGGACTTCGAGCCAGAGTTCGTCTCCGATTCCCACTGGCTGTAGAGGGTCCGATTGTGCTTGGCGCAGGCTCGCACCTTGGTGACGGCCTATTCATCCACGAAGTGGCACCACCGGGCTGAAGGGATCGACGGGTCAGAGCTGAAAGCCGCGTCTCTCGCCGGCTGTTCCACCTTGAACCGCCGCAAAGCTCATGAAACAGCACAACCTCCCAATCTTGCCGCGGCGCAACACCGGAGAAAACGAACGCCGGTGGCAAGATGTCAATGAGGCCGCGGCGTAATGCTGCGGAAAACCTGGTCCCGCTGCCGTGCGGTGGCGTGCTCGACATCCGCTTCAATGGGGCCGCGGCCTAATGCCGCGGAAAACGATCAGGGTATGGGTGCGCCCTGCGTCCAGGCCTCCACGCTTCAATGAGGCCGCGGCGTAATGCCGCGGAAAACGCGGTTCCGCTGGCTGTGGCTTCTGCAGGATCGCGGAGCTTCAATGAGGCCGCGGCGTAAT
>JAGRHX010000919.1 GCA_020444775.1 Gammaproteobacteria bacterium | reverse complement strand
CGACGTGAAGCCCCTGATCTCGCACGCGTTCGAGCTGGGCGACGCAAAGCGCGCCTACGACCTGCTCTCCTCGGCCGATCCTTCGCTAGGCATCCTTCTGCGCTATCCCGGCAGCGACCCGGCTGCGGCGGGGCAGCCCATCGATGCCACGCAACGCCGCGTCGAGCTCGAAGTGACCAAAGCTGGCGAAACGGCTTCTGGTGTCGTGGCCTTTCTCGGTGCGGGGGGCTATGCCGGCAAGGTCCTGGTGCCCGCGTTTCGAAGGGCCGGCGCGCATCTGCACTCGGTCGTAAGCCGCGGCGGGGTGACCGCGGCGCACGTGGGCAAGAAGCATGGATTCAGGGTGGTCTCGACGGATGAGTCGGGCATGCTTCGGCAAGCCGAGGTCGACACGGTAGTGGTCGCAACGCGCCACGACCTGCATGCGCGGCAAGTCATTGCCTCGCTTCATGCTGGCAAGCATGTGTTCTGCGAGAAGCCGTTGTGCCTCTCGCTCGAAGAGCTGGAGGACATCCGTGCTGCGGCCGAGGCCAGGCCGGCGCAACTGCTCATGGTCGGTTTCAATCGCAGATTTGCGCCCCAAGTGCGCAAGATGCAGAGCCTGCTCGCCCAGGTTTCAGAGCCGCGCTGCTTTATCTTGACTGTAAATGCGGGAGCGATACCGGGCGACCACTGGACACAGGATCGCGAGATCGGGGGCGGGCGCATTGTCGGCGAAGGTTGCCATTTCATCGACTTGCTTCGCCATCTGGCGAACAGCCCCGTGGTTCGGCATCGCGCGGTTGCCGCTGGCGGGCGCCGAGGCTCGGCAGCGGCCGATGACTGCTCGACTATCACGCTCGAATTCCAGGATGGTTCCGTGGGAACGATCCACTACTTTGCCAACGGCAACAAGGGGTTTCCCAAGGAGCGGATCGAGGTGTTCTGCGGTGGCCGCATCCTTCAGCTGGACAACTTCCGCCGGATGCGTGGCTGGGGCTGGGGCGCATTCCGTAGCATGAATCTCTGGCGTCAGGACAAAGGGCAGCTGGGGTGCGTCCAGGCGTTCATGGATGCCGTGCGTTCCAGTGCGCCAGCCCCGATTTCGCGTGAAGAGATCTATGAAGTATCCCGAGTTACCCTGGAAATCGGTGCCGAGCTGGCGGAGTCCGCATGCTGATCGACATCATCGCCGGTGCTCGGCCGAACTTCATCAAGGTCGCCCCGATCATGCATGCGATCAGCCGTCGGCGCCGTGAAGGGGGTTTGCTGCGTCCGCGACTGATCCACACCGGCCAGCACTACGATGCGCGCATGTCGGGTGATTTCTTCGAGCAGCTGGGTATCCCCAGTCCCGACTTCAATCTCGAGGTCGGATCCGGCTCCCATGCCGGGCAGACCGCAGGCATCATGGTCGGCTACGAGCGGCTCCTGCAGCAGGAACGCTCTGGGCTCTGCCTCGTTGTCGGCGACGTCAATTCGACACTGGCATGCGCGGTCACGGCACAGAAATGTGGCGTTCCGGTGGCGCACGTCGAAGGAGGGATCCGCTCGGGGGACTGGAGTATGCCCGAAGAGATCAACCGCCTCGCCACCGATGCCATCAGCAACTGGTTCTTCACGACGAGCGAGCACGCCAACAGCAACCTGCGTCGATCGGGTGTGGCCGAATCGCGAATACTGTTCGTCGGCAATACGATGATCGATACCCTGCTCGCCAACCTCGATCGGCTGCGTCCGCCATCCTTCGCGGCCGAGGTCGAATTGAAACAGGGCGAGTATCTGGTGCTGACCCTGCATCGGCCAGCCAACGTCGATGCCGGCGACCACCTGGTCCGCACGCTGTCGGCAATCTGTCATGGGGCGAACGGCAAACCGGTAGTCTTTCCCGTGCATCCGCGAACATCCAAGTCGCTTGCTGCCGCAGGGTTCTTGCCGGTGAACCTGCATCTGGTCGATCCCCAGCCTTACCTTGAGTTCAACTGGCTGGTGCGTCATGCCCTCGCCGTAGTCACGGACTCGGGTGGGATCACCGAAGAGACCACCGTGCTGGGCGTGCCTTGTCTGACCTTGCGCGACAATACCGAGCGGCCGGAGACCATAGAGATCGGGACCAATGAACTGATCGGCACCCATCCTGAGCGGATCGGACCCGCCTTGGCGCGCGTGTTCACCGGTGCCTGGAAGCGGGGTGGCATTCCGCCGCTTTGGGACGGCAAGGCGGGCGAGCGGATCGTCGGCCACCTTGAGTCGCTGCTCGGCTGAAGGTAGCGATGCGCTGGCTGCCGGGTAGGGCAGGTCTGTACTGGCGAACGCTGCGATGGCTGCGGCCGGTCCAGTTCTATCGCAGGCTTTGGTTCCGGCTCGTTTGGCCCAGACCTGACCTGTCGGAGGCGCCAGCTCCGAGGCCACACTCCGGCCGTTGGGTTGCCCCTGCGCGCCGATTGCCTTCGCTCACCGGGAGCGGCGAATTCTTCCTTCTCGGCGTGGGCGGCCACCTCGATCAGGTCGGATGGGAGGGACCCGAGCGAGAGAAGCTGTGGCGCTACAACCAGCACTACTTCGACGATCTCAACGCGATGTCCGGCGCCGAGCGGTCCACTTGGCATCGTGCGCTGATCGACCGCTGGTTGCAGGCGCATCCGCCTGCTCGTGGCGTGGGCTGGGAGCCGTATCCAACCTCGCTTCGCATCGTCAACTGGGTGAAGTGGGCACTGGCCGGAAACGAGTTGGGCAACGCCGCAATGCACAGCCTGGCGATCCAGACGCGCTGGCTGATGCGGCGCCTGGAATGGCATCTACTCGGCAACCACCTATTCGCCAACGCCAAGGCGCTGGTGTTCGCGGGGCTGTTCTTCAAGGGGCAGGAGGCTCGTCGCTGGCTGCAACAGGGGCTGAGTATCATCGATCGCGAATTGCCGGAGCAGGTGTTGCCGGACGGCGGGCACTTCGAGCGCAGCACGCTCTATCACGCACTGGCGCTCGAAGATTTGTTGGACCTCTGCAACGTCGCTGCGGCGTTCGAAGGAATCGAGCCGCAATGGCTGGAGGCCCGGGTCTCACAATGGCATGCGTCGGCGCAGCGCATGCTCGGGTGGCTGCTCGGGATGTGCCACCCCGACGGGGAGATCGCCTTCTTCAACGATTCGGCGCTCGATGTCGCGCCCAGCCCGTCCGAGCTGCAGGAGTACGCGCGGCGGCTCGGCATCGAGGATTCGCAGGAGCCGGGTGGTGGGAGATGGTTTGATGCGAGTGGCTACGTGCGACTCGCATCAGATTGTGCCAAGGCGTTTGTGGACCTTGCGCAGGTCGGTCCGGACTATCTGCCCGGGCACGCGCATGCCGATACGTTGTCGGTCGAGCTTTCAGTGGGCGCGCACCGGCTGCTGGTCAACTCAGGTACGAGCAGCTACGCCAAGGACGAAGAACGTCTGCGCCAACGAGGCACCGCGGCGCACAACACGGTCATCGTGGATGGTGTGGATTCGTCCGAAGTATGGAGCGGATTCAGG
>JAGRHX010000918.1 GCA_020444775.1 Gammaproteobacteria bacterium | reverse complement strand
TCCATCGACATCGCCGACATCGATGTCGGTGACAACATCGGCGCGCGTCTGAAGATCGATCAGGCCGAGGCGGAGAAGAAGGTCGCCCAGGCCCAGGCCGAGCGGCAGCGGGCGCTGGCGGTGGCGCGCGAGCAGGAGATGGTGGCGCTGGTGCAGGAGAACCGGGCCAAGGTGGTGCTGGCCGAGGCCGAGGTGCCGAAAGCCATGGCCGACGCCTTCCGGGCCGGCAATATCGGCGTCATGGACTACTACAACATGCAGAACATCCTGTCCGACACGCGCATGCGCCAGAGCATCGCCGACGGCGAGCCGCAAGGCGGTGACGCCGACGACGAGCGCTGATCGCCGATGAGCTGGAAACAGGATGCGTTGGACCGTCTGCGCGCGGCGCTGGAACAGCTGCGTGAAGCAACACGACCCGCGCCGTCACCCCAGCGAAGCTCGCGGGTCGAACGTGCGCCGGCCGCGCCGATGGCGGACGAGCCCTCGATGGAGCGGCGCGGGGACCGCGTCCGCGGCACCCGTGCCCGGCAGTCCGAACGGGCGTCCGCGACCACCACCGGTGATACGTCGGCGCGGCTGCGGGCTCCGCTGCGGGCCCGTCTGCACGAGCCTCGCGCGCTGCGCGAGGCCGTGGTGCTCAAGGAGATCCTGGATACGCCACTGGCGCTGCGCCGGCGACGCTGACGGGCTCAGCGCAGCGCGGCGTCGCGGAACCGATTCACCGCGGTCACCCCGTCGAACGAATGCGGGAACACCAGCGGCAATGATTCGGCCACCACCTTGACGTTGGCAAAGAACGGCCCCGGGGTGTTGAGCATCTGCTCGCGCAGCCCCGCGAGCTCCGACTCCTGACGTATGGTGCAGCAGTTGCTGATACCCGCGCCGCGCGCGATGGCGGTGAGATCGGTGACGCCCGCGGTCGCCGTGGCCTGACCGCCGGTCTCGCCATAGGCTTCGTTGTCCATCACCAGGATCGCAAGGTTCGACGGCGCCTGGTTGGCGATGGTCGCCAGCGCGCCGAGCTGCATGAGCAGCTCACCGTCACCGGTGATCAGCACCACCCGCTTCTCGGGCTGTGCCATCGCCAGACCGAGCGCGAAGGGCGCGGCCTGGCCCATTGCGCCGATGAAGCAGAAGTTACGCGGATCGTCACCGGCGGCACTCAGGTCCCAGGTGCTCGAACCCAGGCCGGAGACCACCAGCAGCCGCTCGGGGCGATCCTCGAGCAGGAACTTGACCGCGGGTCTGCGGTGAATCGTTGCGCTCATGACGGCTCAACCCTCTTTGAACTGCTTGGCACCGATCATGCGCTGCGACAGCAGCACCGCGGTGGACTGCCGGGTGTTGAAGGCGAGCTTGATCGCCGCATCGACGGTGCTGCCCACCTCGGCCTGGTGATCGGCGCGGAACACCCGCACGTCCATGGCCTCGAGCAGGCCGGGCGTACCGCGGCCCATGGGCACCTGCCAGGGAATGAACTCGCCCCATTCGCCACGCATCGACACCAGGGTCACGAACGGAATACGGCCGATCGCCGGCAAGGCCAGCGCATTGCCACAGTTACCGACACCGGAGGACTGCATCAGCAGCACACCCTTGCGGCCACCGGCCCAGGCGCCACAGAGCAGGCCGACACCGTCCTCCTCGGTGGTGAGGGTGACCACGTCGATGTCGTTGTGCGCCTCGCACCGCTTGATGAGCGGGGTATGGCCCGCGTCGGGAACATGTGCGACCAGGGAGATGTCCTGCTCACGCAGGACATCGAAGATGTCTTTGTGCCAGTCGATTTTCTCAGCCGTAGCCACGTAACTGCCTCGGATGAATGTTGAATGACGGCGGCATTCGCCAGACCCGTGCCGCCAGACGCTGGCCGGTCCGGGCGATGACGCCATCACCTGCGTGGATTGACGGGGGTGACGACGACGCGACCGATCCAGAACCGCGACCCTGCCGCGTGCGTCGCCCCTCCATCCCGGGCCGCACATGATAAGTGATCGGGGGTATCGATGGCCCCGCGTGGGGCCGATCGCGGGTCATCCGTTCAGACGCTTGCCCTGTTGCGAGGCATCGACATAGAGCACGCTCTCGTTGGCGGCCATCGCCGCCTGCATGCGCTCGAAGTCCGAGGCATCCGGCTCGTCACGCGTGGGCGCCGGATTGAGACGGAAGTGACCGTAGCGATCCTCGCCCTGGACCAGCCTTGCGTAGCTGCGACCACCCTCGCCCTGCTTCATTTGCGGACTGATGTAACGGATGGCCACGCCGATGCGCCGATCGTCGGAGCGGTTGGGACGCGAGGCATGAAAGATGTGCCCGTGATGCAGGCTGACCTCACCCGGCGCCAGCACCACGTCCACGGCCGAGGCCTCGTCGACCGCCACCGCGATCTCCTGACCGCGGGTCAGCAGGTTGTGGCGGGCGAAACTGTCCTTGTGCTCGACGATGGGCGAGCGGTGGGTGCCCGCCACGAACTGCATGCAGCCGCTTTCCAACGTGGCCGGCGACAGCGCGAGCCAGGCGGTGACCTGTGCCTGATCGCTGAGCCCCCAATAGGTCAGATCCTGATGCCAGGAGACATAGTCGGGGGTGTGCGCCTCCTTGATGAACATGCTGCAGCCGAAGACCAGTAGATCCGGCCCCAGGATCGCGCCCACCGCCTCGAGTATACGTGGCTGACGCACGATCTCGTCGATGAAGCGCAGGCCGTGCTGGCCGTAGCCGCGAACGCATTTGAGACGCGTCGGATCGTCCGCGTAGCGCCGCTCCAGATGCTCCAGCCGCTCCCGGTAGTCGCGCACCGCGTCCACATCCAGCACCGGAATGGGAAATACGAAGCCGTCGCGCTCGTAGTCGGCGACGATCTGTGCGGTATCCATCGGAACGGTCTCGCTCTGGGTGTGCGGTTGAACAACGGCACTCCGCGTTCGGAGCGCGTTAGCGAGCTACGATACGCCCTCGCCCGCCGCGCTCCAAGCAGGCGCCCAGCCACGCTCAGCCGCCGTCAGCCACCCTGGGCGGCCTGCTGCGCGCGTAGCTTCTCACCCATCTCCTGCATGATGGCTTGGACCCGGGGCATCAGATCACCCAGCTGACGCTGGGTGATGGCCATGCTCTCCTCCATGACCGCCGGCATCTTCTCAACCACCTTGCGGCCGACCGGCGACTCGTAGAAGGCCACCAGATCGAGAAGCTCCTGCTCGTCGAACACCCGGATGTAGACGTCGATGAACTGCTCACGGAGCACGTCCCAGTTCATCATCTCGGCCATCAGCGCACGCACCTTGTCCATGTGCTCGTCGACGATGGGCTGTGCACCCGCCGGCACCTCCAGCTGGGCGAGCATCTGCTCGTTGAGCATGTCCAGCTGCGGCTTGATCCGCTCGATCATGCGATCGGCGTCGGAGACCTCGAGCAGCCGCTCCGCGGCCTGACGGTGCGTCTGGGGATCGGCGGACACGCCGAGGCTCAGGGTAGCAAGCAGGATGATCGACAGCAGATTCTTCATGTGCACCTCGATGCGTGGATGTGCGGGGTCTGAAGCGGATGGGGCCGGGGGGCGGCCGCAACACCCGGACTGCCCCCGTTATCGGCCACGCAGGTGCACAATCGAGGGTCTGAAGGCTCTACGCCGGGGCTCGGGCGAAGTTCGACCGGCGGCTCAACGCTGCTGCAGCAGCATCGGCGCCAGCTCATCGGCACTGCGCCCGGCCCAATCGAGCTGACGGGTACGTGACAGGGATCGTTGCTGCGCATCCTGCAGCACGCCGAGCGAAGCCTGCAGATCCATGCTCAGCACCGTGCCGCCGCGGACCAGACAGCGGCCGTCCACCCAGACCTCGTCCACCGCGCGGTCCTGAGCGATTCCGATCAACGTGCGCAGCGGCTCACGTAGTGGCCGCATGCTCGCATGAGTCAGGTCCACGCAAACGAAATCGGCCTTCGCGCCAACCGCCAGACGGCCCAGATCGTCGCGTCGCAGCGCACGCGCGCCGCCCAGCGTCGCCGCCTCGAACACCTCACGGGTATCGTGGTCGTCCACGCTCTGCGCGATGAGCCGCGCGCAGGTCCCGACCGTCTTCAACTCCTCGAGCATGTTGTGTGGGTAGGTGTCGGTGCCGATGCCCAGATTGATGCCACCTCGCACATAGCCGCCGAAGCTGTGCAGGGCGATGCCGCGACGCGAGAACACGGTCGGACAGTGGGCGACGCTGGTGCCGCTATCGGCGAGCAGACCGAGGTCGCGCCGGCTGGTCCAGTGCAGCCAGGGATGATGGTCGAGGAAGATGGCGTGAGCGATGATGCTGCGCTCGCTCAAGATCCCCAGCCGGTCCAGCAGCTGCACCGGTGACAGCCCATGCCGCCGCTGCATCTCGTTGAACTCGGCGACGCTTTGCGAAGCATGGGTCTGCCACGGCAGATCCCGCTCACAGGCGAGCCTGAAAGACGCCTGCAACCGTTCCGGCGTGCAGGTGTCGATCTGGCCGGGGAAGACCATCGCGCCGAGGCGTGAATCGTTGCGCGCCTGGACCGCATCGATGACGCCGACCGCGCGGGCCAGCGCCTCGCCCCCGGCATGCTCGTCCCATTCGTACTCGAGCGCGTGGCCGTTGCGCGTGAACCAGCGGGCATCTCTGAACACCGGCGCCAGCACCGCGCGCATGCCGCTGGCCGCGATGGTATCGAGCCAGCCTTCGTATGGCATCGATACATCGGTGACGGTGGTGCAACCGCTTAGCAACAGCTCGCACAGCGCGACCTGCAGACTCGCGGTGCGTGCCGCTGGCTCGGTATCGAACACGGTCAGGAACTCGTACAACGAGCTGTGGTGGAACCCCGGGCTGCGGGTCTCGTCGGTGATGCCTTTGCGCAAGGGCTCGCTGGACGGATGTGAATGGATGTTGACCAGGCCCGGCATCACCAGACGCCCACGACCGGATAGCTCCTCGTCCACCGGCCCGGCATACCCCGGCCCGGCGTGGAGAATTCGCGAACCGTGCCGGGCGTCGACCGCGAAGGCAAGATCGGCATCGCGTATATAGACATGCCGCTCGCCGTCGAACGCGACCAGCCAATCGATATCACGCAGCACACTGATGGTGATGCTCATCGCGCTCGCTCCATGCTGCGCTCACCGGCCGCAGCGTCGCTGTCGAGTCCACCCGAAGGCTCATCTGGTGATGTCTACCGGTGATCTCCGCTTTGGACATCACGAAAGATATCATCCGAGGAATACGGCCGCGCCAGGGACATGCCCAGGGACATGCCCAGGGACATGCCCAGGCACATGCCTTGACCGCCCGCCCCCGCACGCGTCAATCTAGCCCCGAATATCGGCAATCTCGTGCAGGGATGCCAGTATGACATGCACCGAACGGTGCGAATCAGGCGAAAGGCTCACACGGGCACGGCGAGATTGCTGCCCGGCGTGTCATCTCGATCGGCCACTCGATCGGCTGCTCGATTGGTTTCGCCCATAACGCCGTATCGACGAAAAGCCGCGAATCACATGTTCAGCTACATCGTGCGCAGACTGGGCTTCGGCGCGGTCACGATCATGGGTGTCTCCGTGATCGTCTTCCTGATCATGCGGGTCATGCCCGGCGATCCACTGGTCGCCATCTTCGGTCCCGAGGGCATGACCAAGCTGACCGAGGCCCAGCGGGCGAACTACATGAGGGAGCTGGGGCTGTCCGATCCGCTGATCGTCCAGTACTTCCGCTGGCTGGGCGACATCATAAGCGGCGATTTCGGCCGCTCGTTCTTCCGCGCCGAGAGCGTCGGCGAGATGGTCATGCGGCGCGGTCCGCTGACCGCGCAGATCGGGCTGCTCTCGGTCATCTTCTCCTGGCTCATCGGTATCCCGGTCGCGATCATCAGCGCCATCAAGCCGAACAGCTGGGCCGACCACCTGGTGCGCTTCGTCAGCATCACCTGTCTTGCGGTGCCGGGTTTCTGGCTGGGTATGCTGATCGTCCTGGCGCTGCTGTTCTGGTTCGGCTACAGAGCACCGTTGACCCTGACCGGCGCCTCGGTGTTCGAAGCACCCTGGGCCACCTTCCAGATCGTCATCGGCCCGGCCGTGGTGCTCGGCATCGGCCAGGCCGCCTATATCGCACGGATGGCGCGTTCCAGCCTGCTGGAGGTGATTCGCGAGGACTACGTGCGCACCGCGCGAGCCAAGGGTCTGAGCGGTCGGTTGGTGATCGCCCTGCACGCGCTGCCGAACGCCATGCTGCCGGTGATCACGCTGTCCGGCATCCTGCTCGGCTTCGTGCTGGCGGGCTCCATACCAGTCGAGCGTGCGTTCGGCACCCCCGGGCTCGGTTACGCCATGTTCACCGCGGTCAACGAGCGCGACATCTTCGTCATGCAGAACCTGGTGTTCCTGTACGCGATGGTCTTCGTGCTCCTCAACATCACCGTGGACATCATCATCGCCTGGCTGGATCCGAGGATTCGTTACCAATGAGCAGCCCCCAGATCCACGCGAACGCGGCCACGCCGAGCCGGAGAATTCCACCGCCTGCCTCGCTGCCGCGGCGCATGGCCCGTGGACTCTTTCGCTTCGCCAGGCGATCGCCGCTGTCGGCGTTCTGGGGTGTGGTGGCGTTGGCTATCATCATCATGGCGATCGCCGCGCCGTGGATTGCGCCGCATGATCCGCTCAAGTCGGACTTCCGGCGCATGTCCAAGCCGCCCGATGCCCAGAGCGTGTTCGGCACCGATCAGATCGGCCGCGACACATTGAGCAGGACCATCCACGGCAGCCGCGCGTCCCTTACGGTCGCAATCTCGGCGGTGGTGCTCGGCACCACCCTGGGCGCGCTGTGGGGGCTGGCCAGCGGATTCCTGGGCGGCCGCTTCGACATGATCAGCCAGCGCATCATCGAATTCCTGCAGTCGTTCCCGGATCTGATCCTGGCCATGGCCATTGCCATGGCGCTCGGCTCGGGCACCGGCACGGTGATCATCGCCATCGCCATCACCCGGATCCCGTTCGGCGGCCGGGTCATACGCTCGGTGGTGCTGTCCTTGAAGGAGATGTCCTTCGTCGAGGCGGCGCGGGGCCTTGGCGCATCGAACATGCGCATCATGCTCCGTCACATCCTGCCGCAGTGCGTGGCGCCCTATCTGATCCTGGCGACCACCCATCTGGGTGTGGCCATCATCATCGAGGCCTCGCTGGGCTTTCTGGGCGTGGGCATCCCGCCACCGACGCCGACCTGGGGCAACATGCTCGCCGATGCGTTGAACGCCGGCCTGGTGCCGCCCTGGTGGCTGGTGCTGTTTCCCGGCCTTGCCATCACCGTCACGGTGCTGGCCTTCAACCTGCTCGGCGA